>DAIMKE010001166.1:0-1191 GCA_036721875.1 Bradyrhizobium sp.
CGCGTCGTAGAGTTTTTCGGTTGTGGCTTCATCCTTCGAGACGGCCGCGTTGCGGCCTCCCCAGGATGAGGTCCGATAGCTCAGGTGCTCGACCTCATGGTGAGGAGCGCGGCGGCGGCGCGTCTCGAACCATGCGACCACGATGCCACCTTGGCTAAATGCGTTCCAACCGCAGAGAGCCATCGATGCTGGATCACGTCTCCATCACGGTTTCAGACATGCACCGGGCCGAGCGGTTCTACGATGCCATCATGAAGGCGCTCAACGTCGTCAAGGTCGGCAGCCGCGACGACTGGCTCGGTTACGGCGAGCGGGCGCGCCCGGACCATCCGGACCGGATCTATCTCTCGATCCGCAAGGGCGTGAGGCCGGAGGACGCGTTCGGCCGGCATTGGTGCTTCAAGGCGGAGCGGCGAACGCAGGTGGACGCGTTCTGGGGCGCCGGCATTGCCGCGGGCGGTACGAGCGAGGGGGCGCCGGGTCTGCGCCAGTATCATCCCTCCTACTACGCAGCGTTCCTCAGGGATCCCGACGGCAACCGGATCGAGGCGGTTTGCCATCATCCGGTGTAGCAAGCACGAATCCTGGCTGCTGCGGTGTCGCAAGCCCGCAAAGGTTCTATCACAAAAATGTTCCTCGATCGCATGCTGCTCGCGCGTGCGATGCATGATCGAAGTCGGGTAGCGCGTCATTGGCTTGCGTCAGTTAGCATCGCCGCCCCCCTGCGCTTCACGAGTTCAAGTTCAAGAACTCCCTGCGGAATCTTCGCGCGATCCAGAATTTATCGCGAGCAAGTTGCGTCTGCGAATATTCGTATTCTCACATCTCCTGATTGAACGCCTCAATAGGTTGGAGCGCAATCGTGTCATTGACATGAAGTGCAGGCTTGCCGCAGACCCGCCACATATTCGACGCCGTTGCGGCAGGCGGTAATTTCGATCGTTGGGCTGGTGGTGGTTGCGGATGGATAACCGATGTTCACCGAAATCGGCCTCGCGCCGTTCGTTCCAAACTCGACACTTGATCCAAATCAAAGGACCTCGTCCGTTTAACTGGCCCGCTGCGAACCGAAAGCGGGGGACACCATGTTGAAATTGATTATTCTTTCAGTGGCAATGATTTCGGTCGCTGCACCAGCCGCCGCCGAAGAGAAGATGGTGGTCGACATGAGCAAGATGACCTGCGCCGAAC
>DAIMKE010001166.1:1201-2615 GCA_036721875.1 Bradyrhizobium sp.
TGACCAAGCTCGGCTTCCAGGATTTTGCCGGGGTCACCATGTGGATGAGCGGCTATTACAATGCCAGCGTCCGCAACACCGTCATCGATCTCTATCAGTTCGCGCAAGCCGCCAAGACCGTTAAGGATTACTGCGCGACCACCCCGCGGGCCACCGTGATATCAGCTGCTGAGCGGGCGCTTGGCATCAAGATGCCACGGCCGAAAGCGCAATAGCGAGCGCATGACGGCTACGGCTGGATGCATGCGCGCCCCGCTGCAGTCCCTCACTCATCGGCGATCTGTCCGCCGTCGTAACCGCAAGCGACACGTCCCAGCGCCGCGCGGAATGGTTCGCTGTCGACAATTGTTGCAAGAGCTGCGAGATCTTCGTGCTTCGTTATTCGGCGGACGCGAGCCAGTATCGACGTGATGAGGCTTGGATCGAGATAGGGCAGGCTTGCCCAAAATCCGCGCGCAAGCTCCTGCGCCAGGACGTGATCGGGATGCTGCTCGTTCTCAGGCGCGCGGCCGATCTCGTACATGTGCCGTACCGCGTGCCACGGTGCCCGCTCGGTCGGGAGACGCGCCATGATATCAGGATGCTCCTGGGCAACGTAAAACCGGTTGAGCGTATCGAACAGGACAAAGCGGTAGCCCTGGGCGAGGAGGAACGGCTCCCAGTCCTGCCACGACGGCTCCGACGACATCGGGCTGACCGCTTCAGCAACGATGACCTTGGGTCGAAACCGCTTCCAATCGCCGCCGAACAGGACATCGCTTTCGGCGCCTTCGACGTCGATCTTCAGAAAGTCGATTGAGCCGACGTCATGGCTTTCGCATAGTTGTGCCAGCGTGGTCACAGGCAGACGAAGCGTGCGGTAATCGACATCGAATGCCCGGGCGTTTTGCGCAACGTCTTCGCGTGTCGTCGAGAGTCCGTGCAGTCGATCAACCATGTGGAAGGCGGCTTCGCCATTCTCGCGTCCGATGAGGCCGCATACCGCGACATCGCGCGGACGCAGCCGCCCGTAGAGTGCGGCAAGTTCGAACTGCGGCTCGACGACAATGCCCCGCCATCCACGCTCGTAGAACCAGAACGACACGTTGTCAGCGATCGGATGCCCCGCGCCGATATCAATATATGTTCCGGTCGCCTGTCCTGCGAAGGCAAGGGAGAGATGATAGTCCTCGAGATTCTGCGAGTAAGATAGCTCCATCCGCGCCGCGCCCTTCCAATTTCATGCCTGGATTTCATCCGATGGCTCGCCGTACCGTAGCACGCGAGGACCTCCCAGCGGACACTGGCCGGGCAAGCGGGCATGACGCAATTGCAGGCGATAGTCGAACCGAAAGGCGCTGCAGTGGACGCTCATATATCTACCAGCTTCTGGAAGGTGAGGCGGCACAGCCAGCGCTCCGTTTGCCGACGAGCG
>DAIMKE010001167.1:0-2611 GCA_036721875.1 Bradyrhizobium sp.
CCGCCGGCCAGCGGATCGGACGCAAGGACACGGGCTTCAAGAAGTTGCAGTCGCGCGTGGCGAACGGCGTGCGCAACGCCATCCTCAAGGACGGCACGCGCGACACCGGCTGCGGGCTGAAGGCGTTCCGGCGCGACGTCTTCCTGATGCTGCCCTATTTCGACGGACTGCATCGCTTCCTGCCCGCGCTGGTGCGCCGAGAAGGCTACGACATCGCCTATGTCGACGTGATCGACCGGCCGCGCCATTCCGGCGTATCGAACTACGGCTTCTTCGACCGGTTGTGGATCGGCATCATGGATCTCGCCGGCGTGTGGTGGCTGATCCGCCGCAAGAAGCCGACTCCGGAAGTGACCGAGGTGAACGCATGATCATTCAATACGGTCAGGCGCTGAGCAATTATCTCTACGACGTCTTCGTCGCCAAGTTCGATTTCTGGCTCGCCTTCGGGCTGGTCGCGCAATTGTTCTTCACCGCGCGCTTCCTGGTGCAGTGGATCGCGAGCGAGCGCGCCGGCAACAGCGTGGTGCCGATGGCGTTCTGGTTCTGCTCGATGGGCGGCGGGCTGATGACGCTGGTCTACGGCGTCGTGAAGCGCGAGCCGGTCATCATCCTCGGACAGTCGCTCGCGACCGTCATCTACATCAGGAACATCATGCTGATCTGGAAGAACCGCGGCAGCGCCTCGAAGACGCTGGATCGCTGATCGACATGCCGCGTGCTTGAAACGCGGTGCCTTCTCGGCAGGCTCACATTGCCGCCTTGAGGGCAGCGAAGCCGCGATCGAGATCGGCCTTGAGATCGTCGACGCTCTCCAGCCCGATGTGGAGGCGCAGCGTCGGGCCGCCCGGCGCCCACTTGGTCGCGGTACGATAGGCATCGCAGTCGAACGGAATCGCAAGGCTCTCGAAGCCGCCCCAGGAGAAGCCCATGCCGAACAGCTTGAGCGTATCGAGCATGGTGTCGACCGCTTTCTGCGGCGCCGGCTTCAGCACGATGCTGAAAAGGCCTGACGCACCGGTGAAGTCGCGCTTCCAGATCGCATGGCCGGGATCGGTTTCGAGTCCGGGATGCAGCACGCGCGCGACCTCGGGCCGGCCCGCGAGCCAGCGCGCCATGTCGAGTCCGGAGCGATGATGCTGCGCCAGCCGCACCGACAGCGTGCGTAATCCGCGCAGTGCCAGAAAGACGTCGTCGGGGCCCGCGCAGACGCCGAGCAGGCGGATGCCTTCGGCGATCTGCGGCCAGGCCTTGGCGTTGGCCGAGATGGTGCCGAACATGATGTCGGAATGGCCGCCGATATATTTGGTGGCCGCCTGCATGCTGATGTCGACGCCCTGCTCGAGCGAGCGGTGATAGAGCGGGGTCGCCCAGGTGTTGTCGTCGATGACGAGCGCGCCGCGGGCATGCGCGACCTCGGCGATGGCGCGGATATCGGGCATCTCGAACGACTGCGAGCCCGGCGCCTCGACCAGCACCGCGCGCGTGTTGGGCTTGAACAGCTTGTCGATGCCAGCGCCGATCAGCGGATCGAAATAGCTGGTCTCGACGCCGTAGCGGGCGAGCATCCCGTTGCAGAAATTGCGCGAGGGCCGATAGACGTTGTCGACGACCAGGATGTGGTCGCCCGCCTTCAGCACCGAGAGCAGCGTGGTGGAGATCGCCGACAGCCCGGACGGAACGATGCCGACGCCGGCGCATTGTGGACCCTCCAGCGCCATCAGCGTGTCCTGGAACGCCCTTGTCGTCGGGCTGCCATGGCGGCCATAGGTGAACTCGCCGCGATGGGCGTGCAGGTCCTCGGCGGTGGGATAGAGCACGGTCGAGCCGTGGAACACCGGCGGATTGACGAACCCCTTCTGCGCCTTGGTGTCGCGGCCGGAGGTGACCAGCCGGGTCTCGGCGTGCTGCTCTTGGGGGTGCGAGGAATCCATGCGCCTGCCTTCAAAATCGCGTTTCCACCGGCGTGTCGCGCCCGTGGGTCGGCCGAAAGGCCGTGGTCGTTAATAACAGAACACAGAAGAGTCCCGTCAACCCCTTGACCCGGCAGGCCAGTCGTTCTGTGATGTGGCGCTATTCAGT
The DNA here is from genome assembly GCA_036721875.1 of Bradyrhizobium sp. Taxonomy (GTDB): domain Bacteria; phylum Pseudomonadota; class Alphaproteobacteria; order Rhizobiales; family Xanthobacteraceae; genus Bradyrhizobium. The sequence goes on from DAIMKE010001167.1 coordinate 2,083, forward strand.
CGCCGCATGTTGAGGGGCCTGCCGCGACCTTCGATCCATCGTCTGACCGGACGAGGTGCACAGCCAACATGGCGGGCGCCGTTCGGCAGGGATTAAGGTATGGCCTCCCGGCATCGGCGAGTGTTCGGCAAGTTTTTCCAGCATGACTCTTGCAAGGCTCAGCCTGGCGGAGATGATCCTGTGCACCGTTCCTGACCTTGAGACGACCTTGAAAGGCCCGAAGCCCATGAAACGCGTAACCCTGGCTCTCACTCTTGCTCTCACCGCCGGCCTCTCTGCCCAAGCCGCCGATGCGCAGACGCTCAAGACCGTCAAGGACCGCGGCATGCTGTCCTGCGGCGTCAGCCAAGGCTTGCCCGGCTTCTCCTCGCCGGACGACAAGGGCAACTGGACCGGCATCGACGTCGATGTCTGCCGCGCCATCGCGGGGGCGATCTTCAACGATCCGACCAAGGTCAAGTACGTGCCGCTGTCGGCCAAGGACCGCTTCACCGCGCTGCAATCGGGCGAGATCGACGTGCTGTCGCGC
>DAIMKE010001168.1:0-2607 GCA_036721875.1 Bradyrhizobium sp.
GGTGTGACCTTCCCGGATGTGGCTGGCGTCGACGAAGCCAAAGACGAGCTTCGCGAAGTCGTCGATTTCCTGAAGAATCCCGCCGACTGCGGCCGACTTGGCGGCCGCATGCCGAAGGGCGTGTTGCTGGTTGGCCCGCCCGGGACAGGCAAGACCTTGCTGGCAAAGGCGGTCGCCGGCGAGGCCCGGGTGCCTTTCTTCTCGATCTCGGGCTCTGAATTCGTAGAGATGTTCGTCGGCGTCGGAGCTGCGCGGGTGCGCGACCTGTTCCAGCAAGCTCACGAAAAGGCGCCAGCTATCATCTTCATTGACGAACTCGACGCGCTTGGCCGAGCTCGCGGCATCGGCCCGTTTGCTGGAGGGCACGATGAGAAGGAGCAAACGCTCAACCAGCTTCTCGTGGAACTCGATGGCTTCGACTCGCGCTCGGGCCTGGTAATCCTTGCGGCCACAAACCGACCGGAAATTCTCGATCCTGCCCTGTTGCGTGCTGGCCGTTTCGACCGCCAGGTCTTGGTCGATCGTCCTGACAAGAAGGGTCGTGTCGAGATACTCGACGTCCACATGAAGAAGGTGCGGCTTGCTGGTGATGTGCAGCCGGAGGCCGTCGCAGCGTTAACACCTGGATTTACCGGGGCCGACCTCGCTAATCTCGTTAATGAGGCCGCGCTTCTGGCGACGCGCCGTGGCGCCGAAGCGGTTAGCATGAGCGACTTCAATAACGCGGTGGAACGCATGGTCGCCGGCTTGGAAAAGCGCAACCGGCTGCTCAATCCCAAGGAGCGCGAGATCGTCGCTTACCACGAGATGGGCCACGCGCTCGTCGCGCTCTCACTGCCCGGTGTCGATCCAGTACACAAGGTCTCGATCATCCCACGCGGAGTCGGCGCACTGGGCTACACCATTCAGCGGCCGATCGAGGATCGATTCCTGATGACCAAGGAGGAGCTGGAAAACAAAATGGCGGTACTGCTCGGCGGCCGCGCGGCTGAGCTAATTGTGTTTGGTCATCTATCGACCGGAGCCGCCGACGACCTGCGCCGGGTAACCGACATCGCGCGAAGCATGGTGACGCGTTATGGCATGTCGGAGAAACTCGGCAGTGTTGCCTACGATCGCGAGCCCGGTAATTTTCTCGCAGGCCCCGACCAATCTTATCCGGTCCACGAGCGAGACTATGCGGAGGAGACTGCTGCTACTGTCGATCGTGAGGTGAAAGCGATTGTGGATCAGGTCTTCCAGCGCACCCAGGGCCTATTGAACACACGGCGTCCGATCCTGGACCGTGCGGCAAAGAAGCTCCTCGAAAAGGAGACGCTCGAGCAGAGCGATATTGAACTGCTAATACGGGAAATGCCGAAAGAAACGCTCCAACTGATCTAACGGCGCTTCCACTGAGCTTCCACTGAATTTGCCGCGGCCGTGCTAGGCCCGTCGCCCAGTCTCTCGACCACCATTGCTCGCGCGATAGCGCTGAGCGCTACTGCTGGGAGTCGTACATCCGCCTCGCAAAGAGACGTGTCGGGGCAAAATGCACGTCTGCGTCCGGCGATCGCTCCAGGCGCACGGAGGGACCGAAATCTGCACTGGAGTGGAGAAGCGTTCGTTCGATAGTCGGATGAGTAAGCCGGCGAGAAAGCTAAGGGCTTACGAGGGAGGGCTGCTCAACCCTCCCTCGGCCATTCCTCAGGTCATGGCGTGCGGATAGCCTCTGTGAACATGCCAGATGCGAACTGCCGCGATCACAGCAACAACGATGCCGCCGATCACGTGGAGCGTTGTAGCCGTATGGTGCGTGGAAAAGTGTGCAAACCACGGCGACGTTGCGACCCACAATCCGACGATGAGAGTAAGCCACTCCTCCCATTCGGCGAACAGCCAGAGCGCGGCCGCAGCAAGCGCAGCGATCAGAGCGCCTGATGCCCAGGCGTTCCAGCTCGCAGCGCTGAGGCTTGTAAAGCCAAATGCCCAAGGCGATACGAACAGGCCGATGCCGAGCAGTAGATTTACCAGATCGGGAAGCTTTTCCTGTTTGATCATCGTTCAACTCCTTTTAGATCGGATGATGTGAGATAGTCGATCGCGCGCGTGAGAGCTGGCAGGGTACGCCCGACGGTGCCAGCCGGAGCCTCGTCGCGCGGGGGACGGGCAGTTGACGAACTAAAACGGTCTCACCCTGTTTCAAGAGGGTGAGCACTGGCGCCAGCAGCGGCGCGCCTGGACAATTGCTCCTTCGCGGCGAGCTCTTGAAGGCCCGCAGGAAGATACCCAACTTGATCGCCGCGACGCTGGCAAAGAAGCGGCGCAAGGACATGTCATTCAGTCATCCTTTCATAGGACTGACGCGCTGCGCGACTCGAGCGAGCCTCGTGCGGTTCTCAGATATGGGAGGGATCAAATGGAGGTCGTGAAAACCAACGTTTTGGAACAACCCCTACCGGAAGCTGTGTTTGCCAATGACAATCGGCGGGCAGACCAGCTTTTCACCCCGTCCGTGTTTCCCAAAGGTGCCACAGCCATCATCTTTAGGCCTGAGCCATCGCCGATCAGTTCGGGAAGAGCCCATTGCGACGGCTGGCGGCTTGTCTTCGAGCGGCGTAGCGCTCC
>DAIMKE010001169.1:0-2606 GCA_036721875.1 Bradyrhizobium sp.
GGACCTTCCCCAGTTCGCAGGAATCACAAAGGTAGCGAGCGGGATCGCGGTGACGCCGATTTCCAGCAATCCGGGCGAGTATCTGATCTGGTTTCGTCCGGAGCGCATCCGCACCGTGACCTGGGGCGGCGATCCGCTCAAGCCGTTCGTGATCGGTGACAATCCTTCCGATCTGTCGCCGCGGCGGTCGTTCGCGCAGTGGCATCAGCAGGTTGAGGGGACGTCCGAGCCCTGGACACCAGCCGATATTGCCGCGGCTCGCCTGATCGGCCAGTCGGTGGCGGATATCGTGCTGCAATTCCGGGCGGTACGAACGCTCATCGCCCAGGATCAGCTCGAGCAGTTCAGCCGTCATGTGCGGGTGTCCGAGCAACCGGTGATCATCGCCGATATCGACGGCAAGATCCTGCTGATGAACGAGGCGTTCAAGACGCTGCTGCCGAAGGATCATCCTGCGGTCGGCAGGTTGGATGAACTGGCTGGAGCATTTCAGCAATCCGAGCGCTTTCTCGAGAGCGTGGCGGACTTGATCGGTCATCACCGCGCGTGGCGCGGCGAATTGCTGTTGCGCAGCGAAGGTAACCGGGAAAAGCCGCTCATGGTACGGGCCGATCCGGTGCAGCCGTCGCGGGACCGGGTGCTCGGATTTGTACTGATCTTTACCGACATCACCGATCGCAAGGCGGCCGAGATTGCGCGCAGTCGTTTCCAGGAAGGCATCATCCAGAGCAATCGCATCAACAGCGTCCGCCTCGATTCCAAGACCGACCTCGTCTACCAGAACCTGTTGTCATCGGTGATCGAGAATGCCCAGCTCGCGGCGCTCGAAATCACCTACGGCGTGGAGACCAGCCGTATTGCCGAGATGCTGGAGAGCGTCCGCAATTCGACATTGCGTACCGCCGAGGTGCTGGAGCATTTGATCTGGCATGCGTCGCGTACGTCTGGTGTGAACAAGCCGGATAGATGAGCGCCCGCTGCTCAAGACGCCTTATTGTGCCGCGACTGCCGCAATCGAGCCGGACGACACCATGGCCTTTACGGCGCACGACAAGTCGATGTTGAGCGAGAACGCGATTGCGCCTTCCTCGATCAACATCTGCGGGTCGGCCGCGTGGGCTCCAGCGCCATCGAGCGCCTGGCGATAATCCGCCTTGAGAGCGTCAAGGTCGGAAAATCGCGAAAAATCGTAGAACGATAGCTCCGAAGGCCGAAGGTCAAGGGATCGGGCCAGCAACCGTTGCAAAATCCGGCCGCCACTGAGATCACCGAGATAGCGGGTGTAGGCGTGCGCGATCAGCCGCGTGCCGTCGCCTTCTGCCGCCTTGTCAATCCGCTTGGCATAAAGTTCTGCTGCGGGCAGCAGGGGAATGCCCTGGCGCCAACGATCGCCGCACAGCGCCACCAGGTCGGCTTCGAGCGCGGGCGCGCGATCGAGCGCGTAGTCGACGAGTCTGCCGAGGGCGGGGGAACCGCCATGACGCGAGAGTCCTTGCTCCATCGCCTGATAGGCGGGAAGCAGATTGCGCAACAGGAGAATATACCCCTCGCGGGTGGCTTCTCCTCGCAGCAGATCGCGGATGATGCCGGTCCGCTCGGCTTCGACATGGAGTGTCCTGGTACGGAGATAAAGCGCGGTGACGATGGGCGGAGAAGGACTGTCCGCCGTCGCAGCTGTCATTCCCTTGGTCTCCACAGTCGCTTTCGAAGGAAAGCTACGTCGCGTCAACTTTCGTCGCCCTTGCATGATGAGGCCAGTCACTTCCGACTCTTCATATGCTCGATCAGGCCATGAGCCTGTTGTGGCGCCGTGGTCGCATCTGCCGACATCATATCCGCTCCCATCGAGGCTACAAGGTCGGGATGGGAGATGACCATTGGACCGCCGATGATGATGCCGATGTGCCTGTTGCGAGAGTCGCGTCTTATGTTGTGGATATCCTTCTTCAGTTCGTCGAGCCGGCGGTCGCTGCTGACGGAGAACCCAACGATGTCGAACCAGTGGTTCTGTACGAGGGATGCAAGTTCCTGATGCGACGAGAAGGGGCCGGTGCACAAATTCCAGCCGGCGCGCCGGAAGAATTCGGCCACCATCGACAATCCGAAGCTGTGCTGTTCGCCTGGAATGATCGTCAGCAGCACTGATTCGCCGGCATGAAAGGCGTTGGTCTCGTCGGTGAAGCGGTCGCTGAGGCGGCGCATGATGAGCTGAAGACGGCCAATGCCCAGCGTTACGTTCGCGAAATCCGCCGCGTCCGATTCCCAGAGCGCGCCGAGTTGCCGCGCTGCAGGTGCCAGCAGATCGAGAAAGATCGACTCGATCGAACTGCCCTTCGCCAACAGTTCGTCAACATAGGCAGACGCGGCACCATCATCGTTTCCCAGCGTCATCGCGGCGAATTGCTCGATGGCAGTTGGAGGCTGTTCGGCCGCTTCCGTAAACTTTGGTGCCGGCGTGCGACGAAGCGCGAGAACGATTTTCGGAACGATCTGGGTCTTGATGGTCCGGACGACGTGGATCGGCTGCAGCGTCGGCCGAAACCGCCAGATCGGTGCCGGGATTCGTTGTCGAAGTCATTTCGAATGACCGCGACTGGGCGGTGTCG
>DAIMKE010001170.1:0-2114 GCA_036721875.1 Bradyrhizobium sp.
CGTCAGCACTGCAATGGGGTTGCGCGGCACGATACGGTCATGGCGGCGATCCTCCGGCAGATTGAGGATGTCGCGGTTGGCGAGCCAGGTCAGCTGGGCCGCCAGCTTGTCGCGCTTCCTCGGCGTGGCTCCGATCGTCATGGCGAAGCCGTTGTCGATGATGCGGGTGATCTTGCCCTCGACGCGGCCGATATGGTCGAGATAGGCGACCACGCGGTCCCCGACATTGCCGATGCCGGGGGCGAGCAAAGCGAGGCCCCCCGGCGACATGTTGATCACCTGGCAGGGGAATTCCCGGCGGTCCGGCAGCATGTAGCGGCCGAGCAGGTGAACCTTCACCCGCTGGAAGCGCCTGCGCTCCTCGGCGGCCGGAAGAAATTTTTTGTTCGCCAACGCCATTTTCAACACCCGACCCCCCGCCCGGGCGGAGTCCGGGACGACCCTAAGGTGCATAGGGTTAATGTCGCGTTAGGATTGGATGCTGGCGGTAACGGACAGACACAATGCGTACAAAAAGCCACGTCCCGATGGCCGGCGTTACCGTTCAAGCCGTCCTCGCCCCCGCCGATGTAACAGGCCCAGGAACACCAGCAGCACCGCGGCCGAGATCGCGGGCAAAGCCCGCCATCTGGGCATGATTGGCGTTGCCGGTCATGAAGGAGGTGAGGCCGGCAAGCCGGATCACCTCCGTCAGCACCGACTGGCCGTCCATAATGCGGATGGTCGCCCGATGCGGGCATGAGATGATGCGGGAGGATCGAACTTGGAACTGCTCATTCCTTGCGGCGGGTCCAGCTTACCTGGGGCTCGTCGGCCCATGCGGTCCCAAGACCAAGCATCGAGATCCAGGTCTCAGCGAGCTTGCCGCCCTCAATACGGTAGCTTTGCATACCGGCGCGGCTGCGCTGCTCGCCGGTCGTGGGATCCGGCCAAACGAATGCAAATCGGAACCACGCGCGGTCAGTCGAGAAAGAATGATCATACACCACGACGCGGATTCCGGGTCGGTCTCGGTGCACGGTCTGCAATTCCGCAGCATATTCGTCCCGCGTGACGGTCCGGTCGCCTTTTTCGTCATGTCGGATGTAGTGCGACCCCACGCAGTCCGGGATAAGGTCAAATCGTCCTTCATGCCACACCCGCTCCCAACGATCGAAGAGTGCGTGTATGTTGTAGGTCATGGGCTCCTCGAAATGGTTGGTGCGGCTCTGCGCGCGTCGCTGCAAATTTCTTGCCGAAATGCGGACTCTGCGCTGTTGAGCGTGAAAAGCACCTTGTCTGCACGAGCGAGGCCATATCCGGGCTACTTCAGCCTTGATATGCAAAGGACTGTCAACCAAAGGGGCTTGCGGAAGACATGGTGAGTTGTCCTTGGGAGAAGATCGACCGCTTCTCCTCGCAGAGCGAGTTGCGCCGCTTCTCAAATTGGATGGACGAACAGATCGGAAGCGGAATAGCCGAGGAGGTCGATGCTCCCGCCGATCGGCAAGTGATCACAGGCGAACGATGGCTAAAGCACATTTCGTCAGGCGTGCTTTGGCGCCTTGTTCCTGCCGATGGCCCGCTGGCTCCCGGCTTTTGGCCGGTCGAGAATTTAGCGCGTTCGTAGCCCGGATGAGCGCAGCGACATCCGGGGCAAGTGCCTCCCGCATATCGCTGCGCTCATGCGGGCTACGACTGCCCGCTTGGCACGAGCGCGCCTCTCACATGCGCTGTTGTGTGCCCTCCTGGTCTGATCAGGATGCTATCGATCACCTTGAGTCGGATGGACGGAATCAGACTCTGCGCCCCCCGCATGTCGTCGCCGCATCCGCCTCTTCGCTGCGTGTCTTCCGAGATTCCCGGCGAAAAGCGCGCCTCATGCAGCGCTCGTTGTATGCAAAGCCGGTGCTCTGCAGCCCGGCAAAGCCGGGCCTGGGCCTGGGAGCATTGTAAATGTCGCCCCAAGCGCAGTTGAGGTATCCATCTGTGGCCTGCACGCTACAGCAAAGAAGCGACCGCAACGCATATACAATCGTCAGTACGACTTGGAATTGGCGAGGAATTGTATGAACAAGCTCTTGATCGCAGCAGCATTGATTGGATCGGGTATCGTTTCGGCTTCTGCTGCCGAT
>DAIMKE010001170.1:2124-2585 GCA_036721875.1 Bradyrhizobium sp.
TCTATCGGCCGGCAGGTATACCAAGGCGCCAGCGATTGTCAGCGATCCTTGGTCGGGCGCTTATGTCGGCGCGACCGCTGGCTATGGCTTTGGAGATGCGTCTACCGATCTGACGCCCAATGCAGCAGCGTTGGGAGGGCCGGGCATCGGATTGCCGCCGTTCGGCCCGCTTCCAACAGGACCGCGGATGGACGGCTTCGTCGGTGGCGGCGAGATTGGCTACAATTGGAGGTTTGGCAATATTCTGACGGGCCTCGAGGCAGATCTGTCGTACTCTTCGCTCGGAAGATCGAATTCGGCAACGGGAATACCGTTCATCGGCGGCACCTACCGAACAACCATCGACGCAAAGCTGGAATGGTTCGGAACTGTCCGAGGTCGTATCGGCTTCCTGGTGACCAATGATTTTCTCGTTTACGGCACCGGCGGTTTTGCCTACGGCGGCGTCGACACCACTGTCA
>DAIMKE010001171.1:0-2584 GCA_036721875.1 Bradyrhizobium sp.
AACGTACCCTCGGCGATCTTGCGGTAGATGGTGGAGCGGGACAGCCCGGTCCGGGCGAGGACGGTTTTCAGGCGGATGATACGGTCTGGTTCGCGCATGGCCGCGCTGCCTCCTGCCGGATGTTTCTGAGTGCTTCTGAGACCAGACAGGACAGATAGTTAAACGCGGCAAGAGGGTTGTTCCACTCGTCATAGCGTGGCGTAGAGACGGCGGCAGATGGTCAAATTCCGATGCCACGGCCTCTGCCGATGTTGATGCCGTGAGTGAAGGCCAATTCCTGGCCGAGCCGGCGGCCCGATTCGAACGATATGCCGAGGTCATTCTTGCGGTTGGCGAGGATGGATTCCAGTTGCGGATCGCGTTCGAGGCTTTTCGCCATGTCGCCCATCGCATAGCGCGTCGCCTTGTAGCCCGACATGTCACCCGCCTGATACTGACGCTGGCTGGCTCGGTCGAGCTTCTGCCAACGTTCCACGAAGTGGTCGGCGCGGCGGCTCGGATCGGTCCGCAGCTCGGTTTCGAGCTGAAGTGCGCGGATGGCGCGGTTGACCTGGCCGCCAGCCGCCTCGCGGACAAGTTCAGGATTTCTCTTATAGACGGCTTCGGCGTCGTGCGAGCCATAGGGCCGCACGTCCTCGAAGACCTTCCTGGCCTGTTGCAGTTCCTTCATCTGCGCCGGGCTGGCCTTGCGGCCCCGCTCCTGGATATCGAAGATCGCAGCCACGACTCGGGCATGGCGGACCAGCGCCCTGGTGCGGGCTTTACGCAGCGCCGCTTCTGGGTCGTTCGCCACCTTCCTTTCCGGCGCTTCCCGTTCCGGTCTCCGCGCGTCGTTCGGGCCAGGCACGCCTTCGGCGGACGGCCGCAGGCCGTCGAACATATTGCGCACCTTCTCGGGCACGACTTTACGCACGATCTCGGCCACGCGCTCACGGAAAGTGATGCCCCGCCGCTCGGCATAGTTTTGGACGGCATCGGCGCGTTCATAATCCGACGCCATGTCCTTGGAGCGGTCGCGCGCGAGGGTGCGGGTAAGCCGGTCCTGACTGGCAAAATCGTCGCGTCCGTAATGCAGGTCCACCCCATCACGATGCCGCGACAACGCGACATAGCTGCCATGGGCGTCCATGCCCGGTGTCGCTAGAACATGGGTGTGATCGATAGTCATGCCCTGCGCCTTGTGGATGGTCGCGGCATAGCCGTGGTCGATCCTGCTGTAGTCCTTGAGGTCAAACGCGACATTCCGCCCGTCATCGGTGCGCACCGACATCGATTGCGCGCTTACCTGTTCGATAGTCCCGAGCGTGCCGTTCCTGACGCCAAGCCCGCCTTCGTTCTGCAGGAACATGACGCGATCCCCGTTGGCGAAGTCTCTCGCGCCCCGCTCGACCGTCAGACGAATCTCCTCGCCCAGATCGCCGGCCGATCGCATCCGCTCGCGCGCCGCCTCATTGAGGGCGCGTACCTCGTCGTTGGTATGAGTGAGGATAATGCGACAATGGTCCGGGGCGGCCTGCCGGTCGCGGTCCCAGCGCTCGATCAGATCGTCGCGCGCCTGCTCGCGTGACGCCGCCGCATGTACCATGCCATGGCTGTCATAAGCATGGATCGCTTCGCCGGTCTTGCCGGTCGCCAGATCGCGCGTGGCGTCGCGCTGCCAGTCCTCGCGCTGGCGACGAACCTCGCCGATCTCCGAACCGCCATGACGCTCATGGATGGAGCGGAAAGCCGCACCAGCCTCGATGGATTGCAACTGCCTGGGATCGCCGACCAGCACGACTTTCGCACCAACTTCTGCGGCATGCGACAGCACGCGCTCCAACTGGCGCGTGCCGACCATGCCCGCCTCGTCGATCACCAGAACGTCGCGGGCGGTCAGTAGGTCGCGGCCCTGTCCCCAGCCATGTTCCATGCTGGCGATGGTGCGGGAAGCAATGCCCGTTCCGCTTTCCAGGTTCTCGGCGGCGATCCCGGACAGCGCTACGCCCCGGACCTCGTAACCCGCCGCTTCCCAAGCCTCCCGCGCCACGCCCAGCATGGCGCTTTTGCCGGTCCCGGCATGGCCGACCACGATCGAAAGATCGCGCCCGTCCGTGACATGCGTCAGCGCGTCGGCCTGCTCGCCGGACAGGGCAAGGCCGCGCTGTTCGGCATGTGCCAAAGCGGCCTGGCGGTGCCTGTCATTCACCTCATGGCGGTCTCGCCCGGCCATCAATTCCGTCGCGCGGTGCAGGCGCCGTTCTGCCTCGATCATCTGCCGGGTGGTGAAGCGGTCCTCGCCGCGGCCGTCCTGCCCGAGTTCGACAAGATCGGGCGCATTGCGCATCGCGTCCATGACTTCGTTGAACTGGTCGATCCCGTCGCTGTGCCGGTGCGCCAACTTCGCCATGTCGCGCCGCATAAAGTTCGATTGCTGCTGCGTGATCGCATCCAGTGCAAGGGAAGGATTTGCGATGATCCGCCCGCCATTGCCGCGCGCGATCTCACGGTGAATCTCCGCGCGATTCGCCTCGATCCCTTCACCTTCGATACGCTGCGCGGGCGCACCGATCTGGTTTTGCGGCTCCAGCGCGATGCCCTGCGC
>DAIMKE010001172.1:0-2584 GCA_036721875.1 Bradyrhizobium sp.
CTGCTTGACGTACCGGCCGGGCGCGGGCTCGATCACGGGGAATGTCGCATTGCCCAATTCCTTCGGAGCCGGAACCGATCCGCTGGAATAGGCTTTCATCCAGCCGTCCCAGTAAGGCCACCAGCTTCCCGGCTTCTGTTCGGCGTGTTCGAGCCAGTTGTCCGCATCGCTGCCGAGATCGGCATTGACCCAGTAGTTCCGCTTCTTCCTGGCCGGCGGATTGATCACGCCCGCAACGTGACCGCTGGCGGCGAGCACGAAGCGCGCGTCTTTTCCCATGATGTCCTTGGAGCGAAACGCGCTGCGCCACGGCACGATGTGGTCCTCGCGCGAGGCCAGGATGAACAGCGGCACCTTCACCTTCGAGAGGTCGATCCGTTCGCCGCATTGCGTGGTCGCGCCGGGATCCTTGATCTTGTTTTCGACATAGGTGTTGCGCGCGTACCAGCAGTACATCGGCCCCGGCAGGCTGACGCTGTCGGAATCCCAGTAGAGCAGATCGAACGCGTCGGGCGGCGCGCCCTTCAGGTAACTTTCGACGACATAGCGCCAGATCAAATCGTTGGCGCGCAGCGTTCCGAAGGTAAAGGCCAGTTCCTTGCCGGGCATAATGCCGCCCATTCCGATCGTTGCTTCGCGCATGGCCAGTGAATTCTGGTCGATCAGCAGGCCGATTTCTCCGGTATCGGAGAAATCCACCATCGTCGTCAGCAGCGTTATCGTTACGAGCTTGTCTTCACCGCGCGCGGCCAAAACCCCCGCGGCGCAGCTCAGGATGGTGCCGCCCACGCAAAAGCCGAGGGCATGAACCTGGTCGACCTTGGCGATGTCGCGCACCACCTCGATGCTCTTGAGTACCCCGAGGTTCAGGTAGTCGTCCCAGGTCAGCTGCTGGATCGCGGGGACCGCGCTGCGCCAGGAAATCAGGAAGACCTGATGCCCCTGCGCGACGGCATACTCGACAAACGAGTTGCCCGCGCCGAGATCGAGCAGATAGTATTTGTTGATGCAGGGCGGCACGATCAGAAGCGGCGTCTTCTCGACCTCCGCCGTCTGCGGCGTATACTGGATGAGCTGAATCAGTTCGTTCTCAAAGACGATCGATCCGGGCGTTACCGCCAGATTGCGGCCGACCTCAAAGGCCGATTCGTCGACACGGGTGATGCGCCCCTTCTGCAGATCCTCGATCAGGTTCTGCATTCCGGCCACCAGGCTTCCCGAACGTGTCTGGATCGCAGTTCGAATGACTTCCGGATTGGTCGCCGGGAAATTGGACGGACTCATCGCGTCGATGAATTGTCGCGCGTAGAAGCGAAGCTGCAACTTTGTCTTTTCGTCGACCTGGGCTTCGTCGACGAATTCAGCCAATTGCTTTGACGTCGCCAGGTACGACTTCTTGACCAGTTCGTAGTACGGCGAGTGTTGCCAGGCCTCGTCCTGGAAGCGCCTTTCCATCGCCGATCGCCGGGAACCGTCCGTGGATGGTTCGCTGAGGAAGCCTTTCCAGAAGTCCATGACCGGCGACCAGAACTGCCGTTGCATGTTCGAGGTGAAGGCAAACGGCCACGGCTCACGCGCGGGAGGCTTGCTCTCGATACCCATGGCGCTGGCCATCGCATCGTCGAATTGCTTTATCGATTGCTGGCCGGCACGCATCAGGCTCTCGAGATAGGCCGAGGTGCCATCTGGGGATGGTGAACTGGTCATTTGGACCTCCCGGAATGGCTCGTTATGCTGGTCGTTGCGACGCCAGAGAGCCTATCGGTGCGGATTATCGCTCCAATACTCAACGATCGGCAAACAAAAATGTTCGTTGCCGCCCGGCATCCAGCTTGACACAGGTCAACGACGCGCAGGCTGGTGCGACCAGGCAGCGACGGATTCCAGCGCTAATCCACCTTGACGTTGGCGGCCTTGATCATCGGCCACCACTTTGCAATCTCGGCCTTCTGCCAGGCGCCGAGCGCAGCGGGCGTGAGCTTGTCCTTTGGCGGCATCTGCAAGCCCAGGTTTTCGAGTTGTTTGCGCACGGCCGGATCGTTCAGGGCATCGTTGGTCGCGGCGTTCAACTTCGCGACGATGTCTTTCGGCGTATCCTTCGGCACCCAGAGGCCGGACCACAGCGTCATGTGGAACCCGGGCAGCCCCGCCTCGTCCACGGTCGGAATGTCGGAAGCGGATTCGACGCGCTTGCTGTCGGTGATGGCGTAGGCGCGGATGTTGCCCGCGCGCACCTGCTGAATTGAGTTCGAGGTCTGGTCGACGATGAGGTCGATCTGGCCGGCGACGAGATCGTTCATCGCGGGGCCGGTGCCGCGGTAGGGAACATATTGCAGCTTGATGCCGGTGATGTTTTCCAAATAGAGCCCGGCGATGTGGCTTCCGGAACCGGCGCCCGCGGTGCCGGCCGTCGGCGCCGACGGCTGCGCCTTCAGCCATTCCAGAAATTCTTTCAGCGATTTCGCTGGCACCGCGTTCTTGCTGACGATGATCATCGGGTTGCTCGGCAGCAGCGCGACCGGCTCGAGATCGGTGACGAGGTCGTAGCCGAGCTTGTTGTAGACCGCGCCAGTGGCCACATGGG
>DAIMKE010001173.1:0-2583 GCA_036721875.1 Bradyrhizobium sp.
GTTCCTCTCCGCCCATGCCCGCAAGGTCCACATGATCATCCGCGGCGGCGGCCTCGGGGCCAGCATGTCGCGCTATCTCATCGAGCGCATCGAGGCGACCGACAACATCGAACTGATGTTCAACACCGAAGTGGTCGGCCTCGAAAGCGATGACGACGCCGCGCTCGCTCGCGTGCGCTGGCGCAGCCGGCTGGCGCCGGATGATGTGCAGTCCCTGGATATCCGCAATCTCTTCCTGTTCGTTGGCGCTGATCCCGCCACCGGCTGGCTCGATGGCTGCGGCGTGATGGTCGATCGCGGCGGCTTCGTGGTGACGGGCGCGCAATGCTCGCAGAAGGATGGACGGCAGGCCTCGACGCTGGAAACCTCGGTATCGGGCGTGTTCGCGGTCGGCGACGTGCGCTCGGGTTCGGTCAAACGCGTCGGCGGCGCGATCGGCGAGGGGGCGCAGGTGGTTGCCGCGCTGCATGGCTTTCTCGCCGATGCAATGAAGCCGTCGCTTTGATGCGGCCTGGAGAGTGAAGCGATGACGACAAAGGGCTGCAGCCATATCGCCGGCGTTCAGACTGTCACGCCGAGCGCGCTTGGCTGCGAGGAATGCCTCAAGCGTGCCAGCCGATGGCTGCACTTGCGGATCTGCCGCAGTTGCGGCCACGTCGGCTGCTGCGACGATTCCCCGAACAGGCACGCGACCGCGCATTTCCACGCCACCGGCCACCCCGTGATCGAGGGCTACGATCCGCCGGAAGGCTGGGGCTGGTGTTATGTCGACAAGGTGATGTTCGATCTGTCGAACCGAAAAACTCCACACAACGGACCGATACCGCGCTACTACTGATTCCTCTTTCAACGAAGAATGAGGAATCTCACGTGCAAGGCTCGCCGAGAACGCTACGCGCCATCGTTTCTGTCATGTGGGTGGCATTATCGGTCGCATTGATCCCTTCGAGCGCTTCGTTCGCGCAGTCACTTCAGGAAAAATCTGCGCCGCAAAGCAAATTTGCCGACGTCAACGGCGTCAAACTGCATTATCTGGTTGCCGGCAAGGGCGATCCTGTCGTGCTGCTGCATGGCTTCGCCGAAACCAGTCATATGTGGCGGCCCCTGATCGCAAGACTATCCGACAAGCACACCGTAATTGCGCCCGATCTGCGTGGCTTCGGCCGGTCGTCGGCGCCGGAGGGCGGATACACCAAGAAGGCGATGGCGCAGGACATCCACGCATTGGTGAAAAGCCTCAAATACGACCGCATCCGGCTGGTCGGTCATGATATCGGATTGATGGTCGCCTACGCCTATGCGGCGCAGTACCCGAGCGAAGTCGACCGGATCGTGCTGATGGAAGCGTTCCTGCCCGGCGTTGGCGAGTGGAATAACGTCTTTTTGCTGCGCGATCTCTGGCACTTCCACTTCTTCGGCAAGACGCCGCTTGCACTGGTCACCGGCCGCGAGCGCATTTATCTCGAACATTTCTGGAACGACTTTGCTGCCGATGCCACGCAATCCGTGCCGGAGGCCGATCGTAAATTCTATGCCAAGGAGTATGCCAGGCCCGGTCACATGAAGGCGGGGATGGAGGTTTTCCGCGCCTTCCCGCAGGACGCCGTCGAGTTTGCGGGCTTTGCGAAGACCAAATTGTCGATGCCGATGCTGGTGCTGTCAGGCGAGAAAGCCGGCGGTCCGTTTCTGATCGAACAAGGCAGGATGGTCGCGACCAATGTCGAAGGCGTATTGGTGGAAGGCCGGGGACACTGGCTGATGGAAGAGGCGCCTGATCAGGTGATCCCCAAGCTGGTCGAATTTCTCAACCGCTGAAATTCGCGCAGCTTTGCCGCCTTATGTGACAGCCGTGCAAATATTTCGTGCATCATACTACTTTGGTTGATGCGTCATTCATTCGCGCACATGCCTGCATTGTCTGTCCTGCGCGCGATGCGTGTGGAAATTTTCTGCGCTCCGTCGTAACGTCTGGAACTATTCCAGTTTGGGGGCGCATCGATGATATTGGGGATGAGTGTAGCGACGTTCGTGCTGGTCCATGTGGTCATCAGCCTGATTGCGATCGTCGCGGGTTTGATCGTGATGTTTGGAATGCTCGGATCCAACCGGATGCCGGGATTGACCGCCATCTTCCTGCTGTTCACGATTCTGACCAGCGCCACGGGCTTCGTGATTCCGCCGCTGGTGACGGAAACGCTGCTGCCTTCGCACCTGTTCGGCTTCCTCTCCTTCATCCTGCTCGCGATCGCCTGCGTTGCGCTGTACGGCATGAACCTCGCCGGTGCGTGGCGCTGGATCTATGTGGTCACCGCGCTGCTTTCGCTTTACCTCAACGTCTTCGTACTGGTGACACAGAGCTTCCTCAAGATACCCGCATTGACGGCGCTGGCGCCGGGCAATCCGCCCGCCGGACCGGTTTTCGCGATTGCGCAAGGCATCGTGCTGGTGTTCTTCGTCGTCATGATCATCGGCGCTTGCCGGCGCTTCCACCCGAAGTCTGCGTAACCGCGTAGCAGAAGGATACATTCCATGCCCACCATCACCACGAAAGACGGCGTCGAGATCTACTACAAGGATTGGGGC
>DAIMKE010001174.1:0-2582 GCA_036721875.1 Bradyrhizobium sp.
GGCTCGAGCTCCTGCGCCTTGTCGAGACCTCGGAAGAGACGCTTGGCAACAGCCGCATCACCGACTGGCTGTCGCCGGGATTCTTCGATTCCAATTTCTGGTACATGTGGCAGACCACCTTCGCCTTCCAGCCTTGGCATAGCGCAGTCGAGCTGAAGCGCTATCTGCATCGGTTCATAAACGAGTTTCCGCGCATCGAAACGCTCGGCGGCGTCAAGCGCACCGTCTACAATCAATATGACGCGATCGTGCGCCCGCTGACCGACTGGTTGAAGCGGCACGGCGTTCAGTTTGTGCAGGGCGCGCGCGTCACCGACATGACGTTCGAGCAGGAGGGCGAGAAACTGCGCGTGCGCCAGCTCGTGCTCGACCGCGACGGCTGGGCCGCGAATGTCCGGCTCGAGGACGGCGATCTCGTCTTTTTCCAAAATGCCTCGATGACGGATGCCTCAAGCCTCGGCTCGATGACCGAGCCGCCGACGCATCTGACGAAGGCGGACAGCCAGGGCTGGGCGCTCTGGGAGAAGATCGCCAAGGGCCGTCCCGAATTCGGCAACCCCGCCGCGTTCAATTCCTCGATCCCCGAATCCTATTGGCTGTCCTTCACCGTTACCTGCCGCGATCCGCGTTTCTTCGACCGGATGGAGGCGTTCTCCGGCAACAAGGCCGGGACCGGCGGCCTCGTCACGCTCAAGGATTCCAACTGGCTGATGTCGGTGGTGCTTTACCATCAGCCGCATTTCGCGAGCCAGCCGCAGAACGTCCAGGTGTTCTGGGGCTATGCGCTGCATCCCGACCGCGTCGGCAATTTTGTCGCCAAGCCGATGTCGGACTGCGGCGGGGCCGACATTTTAAACGAACTGTGCGGTCATCTGAATTTCGACCGCGCCGTGTTCGAGGACGCGATCTGCATCCCCTGCCGCATGCCCTATATCACCAGCATGTTCATGCCGCGTTCGGCCACCGAGCGGCCGCTCCCGGTGCCGGCGAATTCGATCAACCTGGCCTTCGTCAGCCAGTTCGTCGAGATCCCCGACGATGTCGTGTTCACCGTCGAATATTCGGTGCGTGCCGCGCAGATGGCGGTCTACCAGCTTGCGAAAGTCGATCGGCCCATCCCACCGGTCACGCGCCACGACAGGTCGCTGGCTGTGCTGCTGGGGACGCTTGAGAAGGCGTTTGCGTAAGTCAGCAGCTACCTAGCGGAGAAGGCTTCATGTCAAAACGAGCGTTTCAGGCGTATGGTGCAATCGCGCTTGCGTTCGCAAGCACTGGAGCAGCGCGGGCCGACACGTGCGCAGAGGAGATCAGGGCCTACGAGAGCGCCGTTGCTGATCTCGCGGCGCGGGGGTGGGCGGCACACCAGTCGGGGCGTGCACAGATGCATCGCCAGCCCACGATCGAGTCCGTCACCGGGGCCGATGCGCAGGCGAAGATCGATGCGGAGCACGATCGGGCGGCGTTGGATCGCGCGCGGAAAGCCGATGCAATCGGCGATGAAGCAGCCTGCCGAAGCGCGCTGTCGCGGGCTCGCCGCCATCCGCATCGCCAGGATCATTGAAGAGCGCCAATCGCTAATTCCGCTGGCCCGAACTTGTCGGCGCAACGATGGACTAACTACTTTCCGGCGCAAAAATCGCGGTTCTGAAGGGCGGTCAATCATGCAGACAACGAGAAGCCCACTAGGGGCGGCGGGGCGATGAGAGGCCAAGATTGCGCTGGAAGTGGACTATCTTTGGAGTGACTGCTCTTCCATCACGCGACTGATGCTGATGAGGTTGGTCCGACGCCGTAGCTGTCCACCCCCTGACCCGCTCAGGGTTATCGGCATTGATGATTGGGCCTGGCGGCACAATCACGGGTACGCCAGCATCATCTGCAAACTGGAACGGCGCCGGATCGTCACGTTGCTGCCGGATCGTGAGCCCGCGACTGCCCAGGCCTGGCTTGCTGCTCATCCCACGATCACGATCATTGCCCGTGACCGTGGTGGAGGATATGGCGAAGCCGCGACAAAGGCCCTGCCGCACGCGATGCAGGTCGCAGATCGTTGGCATCTGATGGAGAACGCCAGTCGGGCTTTCCTCGACGCGGTTCGCAAATCCATGCGCCAGATCCGCAGCGCAATCGGGGCGACAACCATCGATCCGGAGCTGCTCACCGCGGCGGAGCGCCTGCAGCATGAGGGATATCTACGCCGCGAAGAGACCAATGCGACTATCTTGGCCCTGTCGAAAAGCGGAACGCCGATCAAGCAAATCATACGTCAGACGGGTTATAGCCGGAAGCTGGTGCGACAAGTGATCCGTGGCGAACGCCATCATGTCTTCCGGACCCGGCAGAGCTCACTTGATCAGCACCTGCAATGGCTCGACGATCAATGGGCGGCCGGCTGCCGAAACGGCGCTGAACTTTGGCGCCGCTTAAAGGCGCGGGGCTTCCGGGGCTCCCTTCGTGTTATCGGCGAATGGACGACGCGCAGACGGCGGGCCGAGACAGCCGATGCCGCGAGCCTTCGTCGGATCCCCAGCCAGAACGATCGCTCGCCTGATGACGGTCGGGCGGGATACGCTCTCTAAGGC
>DAIMKE010001175.1:0-2581 GCA_036721875.1 Bradyrhizobium sp.
GCACCAGCGAAATCCGCCGCATGCTGATCGGCCGGGAGCTGTTCGAAAAGACGGCCTGAACTTCACATTCCGGCCAAGATGGTACAGGCTGTCCCGCCTGTGCCCGTCCCCAAGTGCCCCCGACGGTTCTCCAGCACCAAAGAAACGCCGATCATGCCGCTGCATTCCACCATCGATCCCAAATCCCCCGAGTTCGCCCGCAACGCCGACGTGATGCGCAGCCTCGTGGCGGAGCTTCGCGACAAGCTCAAGGTCGTGTCCGGCGGCGGCGGCGAGGCCTCGCGCAAGCGGCATACCTCGCGCGGCAAGATGCTGGCGCGCGAGCGCGTCGACCTCCTGGTGGATCCTGGCACCGCTTTTCTCGAACTGTCGCCCCTTGCCGCCAACGGCCTCTATGGCGGCGACGTCCATTCCGCGAGCGTCATCACGGGGGTGGGGCGCATTTCGGGGCGCGAATGCGTGATCGTCGCCAATGATGCCACCATCAAGGGCGGCACTTACTATCCCATGACGGTGAAGAAGCATCTGCGCGCGCAGGATATCGCGCGGCAGAACAATCTGCCCTGCGTCTACATGGTGGATTCCGGCGGCGCCTTCCTGCCGATGCAGGACGAGATCTTTCCGGACGAGCGGCACTTCGGCCGCATCTTCTACAATCAGGCGCAGATGTCCTCGCAGGGTATTCCCCAGATCGCCATCGTGATGG
This sequence comes from Bradyrhizobium sp., assembly GCA_036721875.1. Lineage (GTDB taxonomy): Bacteria > Pseudomonadota > Alphaproteobacteria > Rhizobiales > Xanthobacteraceae > Bradyrhizobium. The sequence goes on from DAIMKE010001175.1 coordinate 707, forward strand.
GCTCCTGCACCGCCGGCGGCGCCTATGTACCTGCGATGTCCGACGAGAGCATCATCGTGCGCAACCAGGGCACCATCTTCCTCGGTGGCCCGCCGCTGGTGAAGGCTGCGACCGGCGAGGTGGTGACGGCGGAAGAACTCGGCGGCGCCGATGTGCATTCGCGACACTCCGGCGTGACCGATCATTATGCGCAGAACGACGCCCACGCGATCGGGATTGCCCGGCGCATCGTCGCGACGTTGAAGCCGCCGACGCGCGCCGCGCTCAACATGCAGGAGCCGCGGGAGCCGCTGTTTCCGGCGGAGGAAATCTACGGCGTCGTCTCCGCCGATGGCCGGAAGCCGTTCGACGTGCATGACATCATCGCACGCGTGGTCGACGGCTCGGAGTTCGACGAGTTCAAGAAGCTCTACGGCACGACGTTGATCTGCGGCTTCGCCCATATCTGGGGTTACCCGGTCGGCATCATCGCCAATAACGGCATCCTGTTCAGCGAGAGCTCGCTAAAAGGTGCGCACTTCATCGAGCTGTGCTGCCAGCGCAATATCCCGCTGGTGTTCCTGCAGAACATCACCGGCTTCATGGTCGGCAAGAAGTACGAGGCCGGCGGCATCGCGCGCGACGGCGCCAAGCTGGTGACGGCGGTCGCGACCGCCGGCGTCCCAAAATTCACCGTCGTCATCGGCGGCTCCTACGGCGCCGGCAATTACGGCATGAGTGGCCGCGCCTACAGCCCGCGCTTCCTGTGGATGTGGCCGAATGCGCGCATTTCGGTGATGGGCGGTGAGCAGGCTTCCATGGTGTTGAGCCAGGTCCGCCGCGACAATATCGAGGCCAAGGGCGAGAGCTGGTCGACCGAGGAAGAGGACAAGTTCCGCGCGCCCATTCGCGCGCAGTATGAACACCAGGGTAGCCCCTATTACGCGACGGCGCGGCTGTGGGATGACGGCGTGATCGACCCTGCAGACACAAGGCTGGTGTTGGGCCTCGGGCTTTCAGCCGCGGCCAACGCGCCGATCGAACCGACGAAATTCGGCCTGTTCAGGATGTGATGCAGGAAACGATGATGGACCGCTCGAAACTCTACCGGCGTTTTCGCACGCTTCTGATCGCCAACCGCGGCGAGATCGCCTGCCGCGTCATTCGCTCTGCCCGCGCCATGGGCCTGCGCACCGTGGCTGTCTATTCCGAGGCCGACCGCGACGCCATGCATGTCGCCATGGCCGATGAGGCCGTGCTGCTCGGACCGGCGCGGGCCCGCGACAGCTATCTCAACATCGAACGCGTGATCGAGGCGGCGCGCCAGACCGGTGCCGAGGCCATCCATCCCGGCTACGGCTTCCTGTCCGAAAATGCCGAGTTCGCACAGGCCTGCCTGAATGCGGGGCTGGTGTTCGTCGGTCCCACTGCCGAAATGATGACGGCGATGGGCTCGAAGTCTGGCTCGAAGGAACTGATGGAAAAAGCCGATGTGCCGCTGGTGCCCGGCTATCACGGCGAGGCTCAGGACGAGGCGACGCTGGCAAAGGCCGCCGACAGGATCGGTTTTCCAGTGCTGGTGAAGGCATCCGCCGGCGGCGGCGGGCGCGGTATGCGCGTGGTCAATTCGGCCGGCGAGCTTTCGGCCGCGATCGTCAGCGCCAAACGCGAAGCAAAAGCCGCGTTCGGCGACGACCGCATGCTGATCGAAAAATTCGTGCAGAACCCCCGCCACATCGAGGTGCAGATCATCGGCGACAGCCATGGCAACCTGCTTTCGCTCTGGGAGCGCGAATGCACGCTGCAGCGGCGGCACCAGAAGGTGATCGAGGAAGCGCCGTCGCCAACGCTCGATGCCAAACAGCGCGAGACCGTCTGCGCCGCCGCACGCAAGGC
>DAIMKE010001176.1:0-241 GCA_036721875.1 Bradyrhizobium sp.
CGTCATAGGGCACGTTGGCTTCCGCGAGCAGCACGTTCATGTGGCCGGGCATGCGGCCGGCGACCGGATGAATGGCGTACTTCACCTCGACGCCTTCCTTCTTCAACAGGTCACCCATCTCGCGCAGCGCGTGCTGGGCCTGCGCCACCGCCATGCCGTAGCCGGGCACGATGATCACCTTGGAAGCGTTCTTCATGATGAAGGCGGCATCGTCGGCCGAACCGAGCTTGGCGGGCTGCTG
>DAIMKE010001176.1:251-2576 GCA_036721875.1 Bradyrhizobium sp.
CGCCGCCGCCGCCACCCGCGGCCGCGGTCTCGCCACCGAACCCGCCGAGGATCACCGAGATGAAGGAACGGTTCATCGCGTGGCACATGATGTAGGACAGGATCGCGCCGGAAGATCCGACCAGCGCGCCGGTAATGATCAGTGCCGAATTGCCGAGCGTGAAGCCGATGCCCGCCGCGGCCCAGCCGGAGTAGGAATTCAGCATCGAGATCACGACCGGCATGTCCGCGCCGCCGATCGGGATGATCATGAGCACGCCCAGCACCAGCGCGATGATGGTGATCAGCCAGAAATCGAGCGCGCTGCCGGAGTGGACCAGGCCGAAGATGAAGAACAGCAGCGCCAGCGCCAGCACGATGTTGATGACGTGACGGAACGGCAGGATGATCGGTGCGCCGCTCATGCGCGCCGACAGCTTCAGGAACGCGATCACCGAGCCGGTGAAGGTCAGCGCGCCGATGGCGACGCCGAGCGACATTTCGACGAGGCTCGCGGCGTGGATATGACCGGGCGTTCCGATGCCGAAGGCCTCGGGCGCATAGAACGCACCGGCCGCCACCAGCACCGCGGCCATACCAACCAGCGAATGGAAGGCCGCGACCAGTTCCGGCATCGAGGTCATCGGGACCCGGCGTGCGATCACGGCGCCGATGCCGCCGCCGATGGCGATGCCCAGCACGACCAGCAGCCATGCAAGCCCATCCGCCGGCGGATGGCTCGCGAGCGTGGTGGCGATCGCGATCGCCATGCCGATCATGCCGAACAAATTGCCCTGGCGTGACGTCGCGGGACTGGACAGCCCGCGCAGCGACAGGATGAAGAGCACACCCGCAACGAGGTACAGCAGTGCAGCCAGATTGGCGTTCATCTCAGGTCCCCATTGTCTTCGTCACCACGAGGTGCACGCCGCTCGCTCGTCATTTCACTTGGCCTTCTTCTTGTACATCGCCAGCATGCGCTGGGTGACAAGGAAACCGCCGAAGATATTCACACAGGCGAAGATCAGCGCGATGAACCCGAAGCCGCGCGCCCAGCCGCTGCCGCTGGAGATCATGGGAACGCCGACCGCGAGCAGCGCGCCGACGACGATCACCGAGGAGATCGCGTTGGTCACCGACATCAGCGGCGTGTGCAGCGCAGGCGTCACCGACCAGACCACGAAGTAGCCGACGAAGACCGCGAGCACGAAAATCGAGAGCTGAAACACGAAGGGATTCACGGCTTGGGCGACATGCTCCATGACTTCTCTCCTCAGGTCTTCGGCTGGAAATTCGGGTGGATGACGGCGCCGTCCCTGGTCAGCGCGGTGGCCTTCACCAGTTCGTCGTCCCAGTTGACCGCGAGCGCCTTGTTGGCCTTGTCGACCATGGTCTCGATAAAGGAGAACAGGTTACGCGCATAAAGGCTCGAGGCCGATTGCGCCACGCGGCCGGCGACGTTGGTATAGCCGACGATCTTGACACCATCGGTATCGACCACCTCGCCGGGCCTGGCGCCTTCGACATTGCCGCCGCGCTCGATCGCGAGATCGATCAGCACCGAGCCGGGCTTCATCGACTTCACCATCGCCGAGGTGACGAGTCGCGGTGCCGGGCGGCCCGGGATCAGCGCAGTCGTGATGATGATGTCCTGCTTCTTGATATGCTCGGCGGTGAGCGCAGCCTGCTTGGCCTGATACTCCTTCGACATTTCCTTGGCGTAGCCGCCGGCAGTCTGGGCGTTCTTGAATTCCTCGTCCTCGACCGCGAGGAATTTTGCGCCAAGCGATTCGACCTGTTCTTTGGTGGCCGGGCGCACGTCGGTCGCGGTGACGACGGCGCCGAGCCGGCGCGCGGTCGCGATCGCCTGCAGGCCGGCGACGCCGACGCCCATCACGAACACCTTCGCCGCAGGAACGGTGCCGGCCGCGGTCATCATCATCGGGAAGGCGCGGCCGAAGGATTCGGCCGCCTCGATCACCGCGCGGTAGCCGGCAAGGTTCGCCTGGCTGGACAGCACGTCCATGACCTGCGCGCGGGTAATGCGCGGCATCAGTTCCATCGCAAACGCCGCCACGCCGGCGTCAGCGATCGTCTTCAGCGCCGCTTCGTTGCCGTAGGGATCCATGATCGCAATGACGAGCGCCCCGCGCTTGTACTGCGCAAGCTCGCTGGCTTCCGGCCGCTTCACCTTGATGATGATGTCGGCGTCCTTCAGCGCATCGGCGCTGACGGTGGCGCCGACCGCGGTGAACTCGGAATCCGGCAGGCCCGACTTGATGCCCGCGCCCGGTTCGATCGCCACGTCGGCGCCGATCGCCCTATACTTCTTCACGGTGTCGGGTGA
>DAIMKE010001177.1:0-2572 GCA_036721875.1 Bradyrhizobium sp.
GAAAACGCGTCAAAACAAGAATCTAGAGCTTCGGTTCTGATTCAATCAGAACCGATAATGCTCTAGCGGCGATAGCCGCCGCTGCGCGAATAGGCCGGGCGCCCTTCCGGTACGGACCGGCTGGTGAGGCCGGCGCGCGCTTCGCTGGCACGCGGGGTCGTCAGCTTCAGATCCTCCAGGAAAATCGGCCGGGAGAAGTAGAAGCCCTGCGCGTAGCGGATCTTGGTCGCTGCCAGCAGATACGCCAGCTCCTCGTAGGTCTCGACGCCTTCGGCGATCACGGTCATACCCAGCGCTTCGCTGAGCGACTCGATCGCCCTCAGGATACCCTGGCTGCGCGGGCGCAGATGGATGTCGGTGATGAAAGAGCGGTCGATCTTGATTTCATCGGCGGTGATGTCGGCCAGCGCCGACAGCGACGAATAGCCGATCCCGAAATCGTCGATGGAGATTCCGATGCCGAGCTTGCGGAAGATCGGCAGGATCTCGTCCTGGAAATGCGTCTTGGCGACGAAGGCGTCCTCGGTCACCTCGATCATGAATCGCTTCGGAAATCCGGTCGCCTCTAGCGCCTGCGCGAACGATCGCATGAATTCGGGATTGCCGGCCTGCTTGGCCGCGACATTGATGCTGATCGTGGTGTCGGCGCCGAAATTCTCGTTGATCAGGTCGATCGACCTGACGATCTCCGCCAGCACCAGGTGAGTCAATTCGTCGATCAGCCCGAGTTCGGTGGCGAGATTGATGAAGGTGCCGGGGGCCTGGATCACGCCGTCGTCGTCGCGCAGCCGCACCAGCGCCTCGATGCCCTTGACGTCCTTGGTCCGGATGTCGACCTTGGCCTGGAAGGCGCAGCAGAACCGCTTCTCCAGGATGGCGAGCCGCAACGATTGCTCGATCTTCATCCGCGCCAGCGCTTCACGCTCCATGCTTGAATCGAAGAACACGGCTGCGCCCTTGCTGGCGTTCTTGACGCGGTACATCGCAATGTCGGCGTTCTGTCGCAGCACGTCATAGCTGCGGCCATGATCCGGAAAGAGGCTGACGCCGATCGAGGTGGAGGCGAATATCTCCGACTCGTCTATGAAGAACGGCGCCTTCAGCCGCTGCAGGATGAAGTGGATGAATTCCTCGACTTCGCTCTCGTTCTGGATCGGATTGAGCAGCAGAATGAATTCGTCGCCGCTGATCCGCGACAGGATGTCGGATTCGCGCAGGTCGAGGCCGAGCCGCTTGGCCATCTCCACCAGCAAGGCGTCGCCGACCGAATGGCCGTAATAGTCGTTGATGTGCTTGAAATTATCGATGTCGAGAAAAGCCAGCGCAAAACGGCCCTGCATACCTTCGCGTTTCAGCAGCTTGTCGACGCGGTGTTCGATCACGCGCCGCGTCGGCAGGCCGGTCAGTTCGTCGTAATAGGACGACCGGAACAGGTTGTCTTCGAGCGCCTTCTGTTCGGTGATGTCGGCGGAAGTCGAGATCAGGAGATTGCGTTCGGCGATCCGCACCGGCCGATGCGAGGTCAGAAAGACCTGCTTGTTCGGGCCGTCGCTGACGGCTTCTTCCAGCACGGCAGAGCTGCCGGTGCGCAGCAGCTCGAGGCAGGTATCCTGGCGCTCGCTCAGTTGCGACGCCACCGGTGCCGCAGCGGCCTTCTGCAGCAGGGTGGCAGCGGCCTCGTTCACCAGCAGGAATTCGCCTTCCTCGTCCTGAACCGTCACCCCGGTCGGAAGCAATCTCAGTACATCCCGCAGGATTCTCAGTTCGGAATTCAAAGTGTCTTCATCGGCGGCCTGCGTCGTTGCCGCCTGAAAATCATGTTTTTGAGAACGGTACATGGCCGCGAAGTCTGGCAAAGTCCCTTGTAGGTTTGGTTAAGTGGAACTCTGAAAGGCCGTGACATTCCTACAAGCGCCACATTCGAACGGCGGTCGGCGCGATCGTCATTAACAGAGTGTCAACGCGGAGCCCGGCAGCTTGCGGCATTCGCTCCGGTCTCGGCATTTGCGTCTTTGAACGAAAGTTGCAGGCGGGCTCAACTCGCCGGAATCCGGCATTGCATCGTGCAATGGACGCCGGTCTTCAGGAAGCGGATGTCAGTCTTGCCGTCGAATGCGCGGAGCGCCGATTCCAGCAGCTTGGTGCCAAAGCCGGCCGGTCCGACGTTTTCGACCGCGGGACCTTCGGTTTCGTCCCAGGTGACGTCAAGGCGGTCATCCGACACCGTCCAGGACACCTGCAGCAGCCCGCGGGCCGAGGAAAACGCGCCGTACTTGCCGGCATTGGTTGCCAGTTCGTGAAAGATCAGCGCGAGGCTGACGGCGAGCTTGGTCGGAAGAAACAGCGAGTCGCCATTTAGATTGAAACGAACGTGACCGTAGGGTCCAAGCTCCGAGCGCAGCATGTCCTTGATATCGCAGCCGGCGCCATCCATTCGCGCGACCAGGTCATCGGTCGCCGACAGCGCGCGGATCCGGTGGTCGATCGTACCCCAGACCTGCGGCTGGTCGTGGAGGACCTGGTGCAGCACGGCGTGGATCGTGGAGGTCTTGTTCTTCAGCCGGTGCTGCAG
>DAIMKE010001178.1:0-2568 GCA_036721875.1 Bradyrhizobium sp.
GTTCACTTCCGCTTCCGATCAAAGCGGACATACTTCTCGACGCCGCTCAGTTGAGGGTCAAGTGTAATGGGGCGACCCCCGCGCCTAGCGGGGTCGCGCTCTATCTCGCGGCCAAACGACCGCTCGACCGAGTCCGCAAGCGGTTTCGGCCCATTCGGGTCACGATCGCTCCGCCAAGAACACCGGCAGCATACGCTACGCCCGCTTCCATAACGCGAACAATCAGGACTGGGACCGTTGTCCCGCCTGCATGCTGCACCGTGGCAGCCGCATCAACTTATATCCGGTCGAGCACCACCGGATCGTACCAAAATCCTGCATACTCGTGGCAGCTCGGCTCCAAGATGGATGGGACTCATCTCTCGTACGGCTGATAAGGCCAACCCGGCATCCTCAGTCACACATCCGTCCCGGCATTGGCCCGAAAGCGTGGGCCAAACTCATTCAACTTATCAAGTAGTGACGATGGCACCTGTCGGAACCTTGCCGGTTTCGACGTATCGCCAGAGAGCGATCACCAGCTTGCGCGTGGGCGCGATGATCATGATCCGCCGGACACGACCCTTGAGGTCTCCGACGCGCCTGTAATACCAGAGGGACAGTTCGCTTTTCGATTGGTACCTGAGCCACAGCCAAGCCATTTGCACGGCGATCACGCGGGCCCGCGTGTTGCCGGCTTTATTGATTCCCTGGTCGTGTTTGGTGTCTCCGCTGTCGTAGGGTGCCGGCGTCAAGCCGACGTAGCTGGCGACTTGCCGGCGGTTCTGGAACGGTCGATAGAAGACTTCCCGCGTGAGCACTGTGGCAAACTCGGCGCCGATACCGTGCAGCTTGACGAGCTGGCGCATCTTTTCGGTGCACGCGTCCCCTGATGGTTCGCTTCCTTTGACGAGCCTGTCACGTTCGGCTTCGACCTCCCGGACTTGCTCGGTGACCACCTTGAGCCGCTTCCATTCGCGCTCGATCTCGATCCTCAGCCGCGCCGGAATCGGCCGACCGTCGCCAGTCCGCATCTTGTCAAGACGCTCACACCACTTTGCATCCGTGATCCGGAGCGCCCGAATGCCATGAGTCATCAAAAGGGCCTTGATCCGGTTCAAATGGCCAGTGCGTTCGCGCACCAGTCGCTGCCGCTCGCGGTGGAGGCGCCGCGCATCCTCTTCCTCGGGCGTTGGCGCGCGAACCACGCGGCAACTTTGCGGATCGCCTTGTACGAAGCCTACAATTGCCCTGAGCAGACGTTTGGCGTCGATATTGTCTGTCTTGATATGTTTGGCGCGACGATCGATCGGAAGACTCGCTGCATCGAGGACGTGGTTCTCGATGCCGTGGTTGACGAGCACCCTGTGCAACCAGAACCCGTCGTAGCCTGCCTCATAGCAGCATACCGTCCGCACCCGGCTGACGTCCTTGCCTCGAAGCTTCGCTTGCAGGCGGCCGATAAGCTCAAGCAAACGCTTCGTTTCTCCGCCCGGTATCGCATGCACGCTGATCTTGTCGCCAAGCCGCGGTGCGAACGTCGCCACTAGCCAGGTCGAGCGGCTCAACTCCATGGCCAGAAAAAGCGTATTCTTGAAATCTTCGGGCTCTACTTTCGCGGTGAAATCGGTTTGACCATTCATGTTCACCTCCTGTGTCAGCGAATCAGAAGTGCCTATTGGAGCACTCTTGCCTGCTGCATAGGATCTCTCGTGAAACCTGTCCGGATCGGCGGCAGGTCGCTGCGTATCATGCTCCTGGAATGACCACGATATTGGCGCCGGCTGATCGACTCCCTCACCAAACCAGCGAGGGTGAATCTTTGCGGGCTTGCTGAACATCTGCTGACATCGAGATGGCAAACCGGGTTCAGCGGATCCTTGGCAGCGCGTCCGGATGGTGGCCGCAATGTGAATTCATGCGCAGTCGTTTCCCGCGTCGCGTTTTTGAATTTCCGTTGGTGCACGGACGCACATCTTTCTGCGACCGCCGTTGTCATGTCCTTGTGCGGTGATGATGGCGATCGTCGTGGTGGTCTCCATCGGTCTGTTTGATGGGCGCGTCCCACGCGACCTCGAATGGACGGATCAGGCCCGAGGGACGGCTTAAGCCTCGATCGCCTTCCCGCAACGGCTCAGCCGGCTTTTTTCCCCTGCCGCGAAGGGGCGGCATTCCTCGCGAAAGACAAAAAAGCCGTCCAACGCCGTCCTCCGCGTTGCTCCGGGCCTGACGGCTGCGGGCCGATCGCTCCCCGGGCCAAGGACCGCCATCGAGGCTGCGATGGTCGCGGCCCGACAACAGAGGAAGACCACCATGGCTACCATTGGAACCTTTACCGCGGCGGACAACGGCTACACGGGATCGGTCAAGACGCTTACCCTCAACGTCAAGGCGAAGTTCGTCGCGACCGAGAAGGACAACGACAAGGCGCCCGATTTCCGCATCTTCGCAAGCTCCACTGTCGAGTTTGGGGCTGCGTGGAAGAAGACCGCACGGGACAGCGATCGCGAATATCTCTCGGTCAAGCTCGACGATCCGAGTTTTCCGGCTCCGATCTACGCCTCGCTGGTGAAGGGTGAGGGCGACGAC
>DAIMKE010001179.1:0-2564 GCA_036721875.1 Bradyrhizobium sp.
ATCTCAAGCAGGATTACAGTTCCGCTTTCGACTTGGATTAGCGCTTCTTCAGGTAGACGCCACAGAGGAGGTAGCGACGAGCTCGAAATTAGTGCCGGAGTAACGCGTGATTAGTTTGCCTTAGCCGCACCGGGCGGCCAAGGCCGCGTGGGTGCGACTGGTACGGGTCTAAAGTGCAAGGTCGCTAGTGATGCTCATGATGACGGCGGCGGTGGTGAGGCCGCGGCTGGTTATGGTGCGGGATCACGTCGATCACCGGCGGCGGAACCACCTGATGAAGAGGACGATCGCTGTGGTGGCGCTGCCGACGGACGTGCCGGCGATCGTAATGAGGATCATGATGCTGCACCTTCAGCAGCTTTGCGTCGCCGTCCGAAATCGGGACGGTCGAAAGTGGCGAAGCCTGAAGCTCCAGGCCGCCCACCACGAGGCCAAAACCAAGCGCCGCTGCACCGAGCCGGGAATAAAGTCGTGTCATTGCATCTGTCCTCCGTTAGATGTTGAGGCATTTAACATGAAACGCCCCATATGAATTGCTGCTGAACGAGCATGGGACAGCATTTTCCGCGCCTGCGTCAAAGCAAAGCGCCCTCAGAACGTGCTTGACGACCAACGGCTGTCCTCGAGGCAAGGAAGCCGATGTTCGGCATGCCGAAATTCAACTCCTGGGGCTGAAGGAAATCCAACCCGAGAGGTGAACTGGAACACAACGCAGTTCGATCAGAAGTTTCCAGCACCGATCAAGGCAGCGCGGGAAGTGGGCCGCATTCTCAAGCACATCGAGTTTGGAGCCGCTGTCTCGCCGGATTACCACGAGGGCTCCCGTTCCGGTTAGCGTCAACGGCGTGGGAGCGGGAGCGACGGGGAGAGTCAGTTTGTCCCAAACTGTCCAGATTGTGGCGATGCCAGGGGCGAGCAGGATACCGGCGAGCGCCATGCCTAGCGGAGCACGCGCCCGCGGCCGCCAGCCGACGGCAATCGCAATCAGAAGGCATCCTCGAGAAAGTCGACCGAGTCAGCAAAGAGCGCGACACCGACCCGATCGCGGCCGCGACCGCGAACTCGGCTTCGAAATAGCCGAGATTGAGCAACGCGACGAGCAAAACTGCCCGTCGGAGGGGCTGCCAGTGTTCGATTGTCGTGTAAGTCCACCAATTTGAGTGCCGCTAGGATGATGGCGGTTATCAGAGCGGTCTTTACGTGCGACCTTCCTTACGCAGCCGCCCGTAGAGCGCTTCGACTGCATCGGAAAAATCCTGACTTGGATTGCCGGCGCAGTGATCCTCGAGAAACTTCAGCTGGGTGAGAAGACCGAAGGTCGGAGGATTGAGATCCAGTCCGGTGTCCGTACCTGCCGGCCGGCCGACCAGGATTCCGCTCATGTAGCCCTGAGCCCAGGCGAGGTAATCGCGCCGGACCGCCGGATTGGATTGCACGTCGCTGGAGAATTGCGAACATCGCGTTGCGCCGAGTCCGACGATCTTCGCGGTCGCTGGCTGTGCCTCCGCGCCCGAAGTCGCCGCTGTTAGGATGAGCAAAGAAATTTCCAGCCAGCGGCAGGACCTCAGGAGCGTCCCTCCGGTCTTTCGGTAATCGTCGCTAATCGGCCGCACACGATCGGAGATACGGCTCGCCGCGCCTAAACGAGGCGCTCCCATCTGCACAGTCTTTCTTCTCGCCATCGGTAAGCTGCCATCATATGAACTACGCACAGGGTTCAAGGAAACAGGGCCTACTTCTACGGGAGTGATTCAGTGCTCGGACAGTTCTCATCCTGCGCCTCGTCGCCTTCGTCTCGACAAGCATGTGGCACCAGCACTCGGCGGTGTCAGTTCAGTTCGGCGTCGATCGGCACCAGAAAGGCAAAACAATACTTGAGGTCTTCGCCCCTCGCCTCATCCAGACCACGCCGCAGCTCAAGCTCGGCGATCTCCTCAGGTCTCGCCGAGCGCACCAATCGCTGGTCGCGGGGTCGCAGCAGAGGTCTGCCGTTGGAGCGCATGCGGTCCAACTCTTCCAGAAACCATGGCTCCTCCACCCGCGCTCGGGCCGGCCGCAGAGACGTGGCGGAGAGAGCCAGCACCGGGCGCCAGTTTATCTCCAACGCGAAGGATTGCTTCTGTCTCGCGCTTGTGGCGTCGCCACGTCGGGCATCAGACGAAGTCTTGAAGGCCGCGCGCGCGAGCAGCGTTCCTCCGATTCTCGTCATCACCGCGCGGGACCAGGTCGAGGACATGGTCGCTGGGCTCGACTTGGGCGCGGACGACTACATCATCAAGCTGTTCGAGCTCCGAATCCTTCTCGCCCGCATTCGCGCCAGCACGCGCCGAGTCAGCGACCGATCGAACTTGCTGGTAAGCAGCAAGGAGATCACGCTCGATCCGTCCACCTATGTCGTGACGTTCCGTGGGATCGAGTCCACGCTTTCCACCCGGGAGTTCGCGGTCCTGTACGCGCTCATGGAGAGGCCGGGCACGATCCTTTCGCGCAGCCAGATCGAAAACCGCATCTACGGCTGGAGCGAAGAGGTGCAGAGCAACGCGGTCGACTTGGCAATCCACGGT
>DAIMKE010001180.1:0-2558 GCA_036721875.1 Bradyrhizobium sp.
GCTCTACCAGGTCGCGACCGCGTCGCTGGCGACGTCGGAGATCGCCTGGCCGATCCGCTATTTGTTGCGCGGCCGCCGCGAGGTGACGACGCTGTTTGCCAATGTGAGCGGCGTCGATGCCGCGGGAAAACGCGTGTTGCTCGACGACGGCGACACCCTGCCCTATGACACGCTGGTGCTGGCAACGGGCGCGCGCCACGCCTATTTCGGCCACGACGAATGGGAGCCGTTCGCGCCCGGCCTGAAGACACTGGAAGACGCCACCACGCTGCGGCGGCGCATCCTGGTCGCCTTCGAACGCGCCGAGCGCGAGACCGATCCGGCGAAGCGCGCGGCGCTGCTGACCTTCGTCATCATCGGCGCCGGTCCGACCGGCGTCGAAATGGCCGGGACGATCGCCGACCTCGCCAAGGACACGCTGCCGCCGGATTTTCGCAACATCGACACCCACAAGACCCGCGTCGTGCTGGTCGAGGCCGGCCCGCGCGTGCTCGCTGGTTTCCCTGAGGATCTCTCCGCCTACGCGCAACGCTCGCTGGAAGAGATCGGCGTCGAGGTGGTGCTGGGGCAGCCCGTCACCGAATGTACGGCCGACGGCGTCGTCTATGGCGGCAACAAGCTGGAGGCCAGAACCATCGTCTGGGCCGCCGGCGTGCGCGCCTCGCGCGCGGCGGAATGGATGAACGCGCCGGCCGACCGCGCCTACCGTTTGAAGGTCGAGCCTGATCTCACCGTGCCCGGCCATCCCGACGTGTTCGCCATCGGCGATACCGTGACGATTGCCGGCCCCGACGGCAATCCCGTGCCGGGCATCGCCCCGGCAGCCAAGCAGCAGGGGCGCTACGTCGCCGCCCTCATCAAGGCGCGCCTGAACGGCAGCACGCTGCCGCCGTTCCGCTACAAGCACGCCGGCAGCCTCGCCCAGATCGGCAAGAAAAAGGCAGTGATCGATTTCGGCTGGATGAAGATGCGCGGCAATCTCGCCTGGTGGATCTGGGGCCTCGCCCACATCTACTTCCTGATCGGCCTGCGCAACCGGCTCAGCGTGGCGCTGAGCTGGCTCTGGATCCACGCCCGCGACCAGCGCGCCGCGCGGCTGATCACGCAGGGCTCCAGCAAGGTCTCGGGATGATTCTGCGCTGACCAGCCATGTTGTGATGCGGCGACGCGCCGTTTCGGTTGACGTCCGCAGCGGGCCGGCCATTGTAGCGCAGCCGCGAGAAAGAACGCGGATGCAGCTGTGGCGGGAGGTGACGATGCAGGGGCTCGGGATCAAGGCGCGCGCGTCGGCTCACCTGGCCTTGCTGGTCGCGGCAACCTCACTCTGTTCCACTGACGCGATGGCCGCCAAGATGGCCGGCGATCCGGCCGTTACGTGCGGCGACCTCATCCGACCGGCCGACAATGTGGTCCGGATCGATTCTGCCACCATGGTCGGGCCGACACCGCGTACCATCGCCGAAAAAGGGCCGACGCCGGCGGCGCGCGTCACGCCGGCCAATCCGCAATTCTGCAAGGTGCTCGGCCAGATCGCGCCGTCCGATCCCAAGGCGCCGCCGATCAAATTCCAGGTGAACCTGCCGATCGAATGGAACGGCCGCTCGCTGCAATATGGCGGCGGCGGCTTCAACGGCGTGCTGATCACGGGTCTTGCGCTGCCACCCGCGTTTCCGTTCGACACCACCTCGCCGCTGGCGCGCGGCTTCGTCACCTATGGCACCGATTCCGGCCACGAGACCAAGCCGGGCGAACCGCCGCAATTGTTTGCGCTTAATGACGAAGCCTTCGAGAATTTTGCGCACCGGTCCTACAAGCGCGTGCGCGACGCCGCCGTCGCCTTGATGATACGCGCCTACGGCAACCCGCCGGCCAAACTGTATTTCATGGGATCGTCGGAGGGCGGCCGCGAGGGCCTGACGATGGCGCAGCGTTACCCGGAGGATTTCGACGGCATTTTCGCGCGCGTGCCCGTGATCAACTGGGTTGGCCTGCAGCATGCCGGAACGCGGGCGGGGCTGGCGACGATGGGCGAAGGCTGGATCCGCCCCGCGCAGGTTGAACTCGTCGCGAACGCGGTGCTGCAGGCGTGCGACAAGGCTGACGGCTCCGACGACCAGCTGGTTCAGGACCCCGTCGGCTGCAAGGCGAAATTCCAGCCGGAGACGCTGCGCTGCGCGACCGGCCAGAGCGGCGACACGTGTCTCACCGACGCGCAGATCAACGCGATCAAGACGCTGCACGCGACCTACAAATTCCCGTTCGCATTGGAGAACGGGCTGGACGATTATCCGGGCTGGGGCGTCTCTGGCGAAAACATCCCGCCCTTCGGCCCGACCGGCGGCTGGAACGCCTGGTGGCTCGGCAAGGCGGCGCCGACGCTGCCGCCATCGCCGGCCAACGGCATCGCCTGGATCTATGGCGCGGGCGGCATTCAATACGTGTTTGCGCGCGACCCGCAGCTCGACGTCACCAAGTACAAGCCGGAAGATTACAGGGAGCGACTGCTTTACGTCTCGAAGCTGATGGATTCGACCGATCCCGATCTCAGCCGCTTCAGG
>DAIMKE010001181.1:0-2557 GCA_036721875.1 Bradyrhizobium sp.
GCCCACGCTTGGCTGCGACGCGTGACCGGTCATGGTTGCCGAGCACCCAATTCGGCCAAGCGCCTGGCGGAAGCGCTGCCTCATAGTTGCCGATCAGCGTTGCCAGCGAGCTCGCCTCCCACGGTGCATCGATGAGCTGGAAGTTGAAGGGCAGGTGCACCTCTGCCCGTTCTCGGCCGTAGTAGTGCAGCAGCCGATCGACCGGCAGGTAGATTTCGCCGATCAGCACGCGTTCGCCCCGTCCAGCGCCATAACTATCGGCGATGGCGCGCATGTCGGCGGCGATCTCGTGGACCTCGGGCTGGTCGGTCGAATGAAGCTGAAGCACGCGGTGCATGTTGCCCATCGCCGACTGATAGGTCGGGTTGGGCGGATTGTCCGGGAAGTCTGCCGCCTTGACCAGGTGCCACATCACGTCGATGCGGAGGCCGTCCACGCCGCGGTCGAACCAGAAGCGCATCACGTCGTACATCGCCGCCTGCACGGCCGGATTACGCCAGTTAAGGTCCGCCTGCTCCTTCAGGAAGGCGTGGTAGTAATATTGGCTGGTGGACTGGTCCCACTCCCATGCCGAGCCGCCGAAATCGCTGATCCAGTTGTTGGGCGGCCCGCCATCCAGTGCGGGATCGCGCCAGATGTACCAGTCCCGTTTCGGATTATCGCGCGAGGCGCGGCTCTCGACGAACCAGGGATGCCGGTCGGATGTGTGGTTGGGCACGAAGTCGAGCACAATCTTGAGCCCGCGCGCATGAGCTTGTGCAAGCAAACTGTCGAAATCGGCGAGCACGCCGAAGTGCACATCGACGTCGCAATAATCGGCGACGTCATAGCCGAAATCAGCCATCGGCGAGGGGTAGATGGGTGAGATCCAGATAGCATCGACGCCAAGGCTGGCCAGATAGTCGAGCCGCCGCTCGATCCCCTTGAGGTCGCCGATGCCGTCGGCGTTCGTATCTTGAAAGGAGCGCCGATAGATCTGGTAGATCACACCCGTCTGCCACCAGAGAACAGAGGCCACCAACTGAGGCGACCCTACTGCGGCGCTTGCAGGCCGGGAGACGAAAGCCACTCATTCACATGGCAGGCGGTTACAGCTTGGCGAGCTTTTCTGATCCTGGCGTCGCGCAACGAACCCGGCGGGAGTTCGTTCGCCTCGTCCTTGAGGCGCATGGCCTCCAGCACTAGGCGGTCATGTAACGGCGCTTTGGGTTGGATGCGTTGGATGCGGGGCATTGTGGCTCTCCGAAACGGGCGGGAGCACAACACTCTCAGTCACCGATGGAAGCCGAAGGCGTGGCGGTGATGGGACGAGTAGATTCCCTTTATGTCCGGTTGCCAACTTAAGAAACTTTAACGCTCCGAAACCTTGTCCAAGGCGGATCAGGACACTGCCCGCAGCCTAGGACAATTTCGGGTCAAACACGAACAGTACCCAGCGACCGGTGCCGGCCGAAATCGGCCATTCGCTCGATCAAACTAGGCTACCAATGCAGACAGCGCCCCCAAGCCGAATAATGCTTGGTGGCGCTGTGTTGAATCCGGTCCGTGCAATCCCCCGGCATTTATCTGTCGGTGGAGGCGCAATAAGGTTCAACGACCCGGGGCAATCAAATCGGCCTTACTCGTCGATCTCTCGGAGCTTCTGCTCAAGTTCCGCTATCTGAGTCCTGATGCGCCTCAGCAGTTCCTCGTCCACGGTCCCGTCCACCAACTGGCGGCACCTCACGATCTTCATTTCGAGTTCAACACGCTTTGCAGCGGACGGCCGGACCATACATTCAGGTCATTAGGGAGCGAAGCGCGGCCCGTGGCGGATCGGTAGACGTGCGCGTCTCCAAATCGGGTTCTGCAAGGCTACCGGGTTCGTCCGGCAGGGGCACCAAGAAGCGCCGCTATCCGTTCAGTCCCTCTATAATGGGCCTGCTGCAAGGCCTGGGCATGACCAAAAGCAACAATCAACAGCCGCGGCAGATACCCTTTAACCTGGCGGCAGTTCGGGCATCTTCCGCGATGAAGGGGTCCTTGTAGGGCGGCCGCGACGCGTCGCTTTCGACCGCTGCAGGCTTCACTTTTCTCGGAGGAGACGCCGCATCGTAGCAGGCAAGTCGCCCGCTCGTGCTTTCGATCGTGCGGCATTCGGGACCAGCCGCGAGAGAGCCTTGCGCGCAGGCGCAGAGCGTCAATACGGCAAGCGTTATTCTCATCCGATTTCCTTTGCAGGTGGTATCATCCAGCCATAGCTGCCATTACAACAAGCCGTATCCGCGAACGCAGGCCAGCCAGCAATTGGCCAATCAGTACCACCGATCGTGCAGCTCTGGCGGGAACGCGCTTTTGCGCACGCGCTCGAACGCGTCAGTCCAGCGGATAGTTTTACGTCGACGCGGGCGTTGCTATTTCTTCTTGCCGGACGCGAAGCCCGGCTGCCATCCCGCGGCCTTTTGGCTTGGCGCCGCAGCTATTGTCTTGATCTTCTCTTTCTTGGGCTTCTTGGCTTCCCGGTTACCTTTTTGCTCGCCCTTGGCCATGTCGATCTCCTTTGGGTTGATGATGACGC
>DAIMKE010001182.1:0-2556 GCA_036721875.1 Bradyrhizobium sp.
CCCGGCGCGAAGGCAACGACGCTGCGATGCCGGTCGATGATCTGCTCCGAGGCGACCCTGCCGAAACGTATCCAGCGCTGGACGCGCTTCTCGATCCAGATCAGATCGACATGGGTGAGCGTCTCAGTCGTCGCAGTGGTCATTATTCCGCCCCGCGCTCGGGAAAACCGCGCTTCAGCTTCGCGCGCTGCATTTCGACGACGGAGACGCCACACCGGAACGCCACGACCTTGATGCAGCCGCTCAACTCGGGGGTATCAGTCACGGCGCACGCCTCCGGCTGGCACCGGCACCATTGCTCGCCAACGCGCGTGACAAAGACAAAGAAGAGTTAGATTCTCTGTTAGACTCTATAAAGAGTGCTGCGCCTGATCTGCCGATACCGTTTGCGCCTGATCTGCCGAGTCGATTCACAGCGTTATTCACAGGCACTGTGGATGAATCGGTTGGCATGATGCGCAGCAGTTCGGCACGACCGTCGTGCTCGATCAGGAGGCTGTAGCCGGGCAGCCGTTGGCGGGCGGCGATGCGTCTGATGTCGAGCGCGAAATCAGAGATGCGCGCCAGGCTGCCGGACTTGGTATGGAGATGCGCGATCTCGAACAGCCAACCATCGCGCTGATGGCCGGCGTGCTTGCGCGCAACCCGATAGAGCCAGCGCTCGATGCCGCCCGTCAGCCGGAAGTAAGCGGGATCGATGGTCAGCACCAACGAACGGTCGATCACGCTGCTGTAGAACCATTCGGGCAGAACAAATTCCATGCCCTCGACCCGACCGGTCCGCGTCGACATTTCCTCCCATTCGTTGATCCAGGAGAATTGCCGCCGCCGCCAATGCTCGCCGTTGCGGATGGTGGTGGCGATAACCGTCGATTGCAGACGGGCCAGCGCCGCCTTCAACAGCAGATACTGCTGATTGCCGGTCGGGCGGCCGACGCCGCGCAAGAGCTGATAAGGCGTGAAGCGGAAGAAGCGCGAAGTGACAAGGCCCAGATTCTCGGCCCGGACGATCTGGCTTGCGGCCCAGATCAGCACGTCGGCGTCCCAAATAGTCGCCATGCCATGCTCGGGCATGCCGAACACCTGCACCTCGATGTCATTGGCCTTGTAAAGGATCGGCTTGGTGCGTGGCGATTTCGACAGCGAGAAGAACGGCCTCTCCATCAGATCGCGCTGGTCGCGCGGGCTGGCGTCGCCGCCGATCGCCACGAAGGGATCGAGATGGTTTCGCTCGCTCAGGCGTGGTGCGCGTCTGCACTGCTGCTCCACGTGATCAGACATTCAGCGCGTCCCGCGTTCGGCCGGTGTCAACCGGCGGGCCGGGAACACGCGCTGGGCGGTCTTCTCGGTGGTCGACTTGCGCGCACCGATCGCGGTCCAGGCCTGCAGATCCTCGACCGCGTACACGACACGGCCGCCGATCTTGCGATAGACCGGACCGGTGCCATAGGTTCGATGCTTCTCCAGGGTGCGAATTGAAATTCCGAGAAAGCGCGCGGCATCGGGCGTGCGCAGAAGTCGTGGCGGCAGACCTGCCATCGGGTCGGGCATCAACATCACCTTCGGTTTCAAGGACCAGCGTGCTGCCGGCGGCGACAGCGCGTCATGGCTAACCGTGGCGGAGAAACGGTGGCTTGCAGCGTGCCGTATTTGTGCACATGCGCTGACGGCACCCCCGGAACGCTGAACTGCGTCGGCCGAACTCTCACCTGTCGGACCGCAAGCGTTATCGGCGACGTAGCTTGATCGGATAGTGTAGCAGCGTTCGATAGCCGCCCCGCATCATCCGCTGGCCGGAGGCAACGAGACGGCGCGCCTTGTTCTTGCGCGGATCGCTTTCCCAGTTGGTCTTGGTGCCGCGAAAGCCGAGCAGAACTTCGGCGATGGTCCGGTAGCTCTCGCCATGCTGGTACGCGTCCAGCGCACGCAATGTCAGAATATGCAATTGCCTGAGTTGGGCTGGCATCGCGCGAAAGGGACGGCCCGGAGACCGGCCGTTAAGCGCACGCCACAATCGCCTCGCCGCATGCGCGCGCAACTCGAACAACCCATCGTACGGCGAGGCCTGGGTATAGATCGCGGCGGCGTTCGACGGCCTCTCGGTAAGCCAGAATTGATGGACGACCCCGTCCGTTCGCCATATGCCATGCCAACCATCTGCGGCACGCCGGAGATCAAGGCCGGGGAGGCGCATCAGATCGATCGGCGCGACCGCAGACCCACGTGCGGACGACGACGCGGACAAATGCACGGCCTCGGGCTGCAGGCTCGGAACCCAGAATACCGACTCCCGATCGGCAGGCTCCAGCGGGTTACGTGGGAAACCGTAACCCCCAGCGCTCTGAGAAGGCTTCCAAGACCGATGCGGCCGGAGACTTACGGCGATTCACGCGCTCGAAATCGCGATGATAGTCATCATCGCGACGAAGATACTCCCAGGCGAAGCCTGAGGCGGGAATGACTATCGCATGTTGATAAGCCGCCGCCGAGCGCCAATCGATGTCGAGCATGTCGTCACCCTCTCATCTTGCGACCGTGCGTAGCACTGCGTCCAGG
>DAIMKE010001183.1:0-2553 GCA_036721875.1 Bradyrhizobium sp.
GAGTAGCGCCGTTCCAGAATCCCTGCCGCGCCGACTCCCGCATCGCCCGGGTCGTGTTCTTGGAGATTTCCCGGGAGGTGTGCTCGTCGAAGGCCCCGATAATTTGACGTACAAGGATTTGGCTTGGATCATCTCCCGTCGGCTGAGTCACCGAGATCACGTCGACGGCATGCTTGCGCAACTTGCGGATGGTCAATTCCATCTCGGCGACGTTGCGGAAGAACCGGTTGAAGGCATAGAACACGATCGCGTCGTACGGATGATCTGGCGCGCAAGCGCGGTCGATCATCTCCTGCAGTACCGGCCTGCGATCATCAGTCGCCGTCTTCGCTTCGACGAATTCCTCGACCATGATGTAGCCGTTCTGATCGCAAAAGCTTGCCGTAATTTTCCGCTGGCTCGGAATCGATGCTTCGTTGGCATACTGGCGCCCGGTGCTGACCCTGTAATAGGTAGCAACGCGCTTGGCAGCGTCAGACTGCTTGGAAACAGAATTGCGAAAGACGTGCTTGTTCATGTGAGATATCTACTAACGGACAACGCTTGCAGCTTATTCTCAGATCAATTTGAGAGTCTCGGACGATGATCTGTCAACAGCTATTTTCTGAGCAGTCGCTTGGATGACCAGCCAGCAAATCCTGCAGCTCGCGGCCGAGCAAGACCTCAATCGCACGCAACTCTCTATCCAGGATCGGCATAGACTGGGGCAATTCCGACATCACCTGAAAGTCCTCAGCTTGCGGCAGGCGACGTCCCCGGTTCTTTGCCGCATCACCATTGACGGCCTTCAAACTATGGAACCGCAGCCGCGGCCGCATTTTGGCAAGTTGGAGAGCCGATATTGGTCTAGAGCTCATGGCTGAGCTCCCGACGCTGCTCCGCTTGCCGCTCGATCGGCTTCGTGCTCTCGATGACGTCAAGCGTGGAGATCTTCGCTGATGCCCGCGAGAGCCGTTCTGCCAGCCAACTCCGTCGTTGCGCCTCGCAAAAGGCCAGGTCATCACGCTGCTGGTCGAATGGCAGTTCGGAGGCGATGCGCCGATCGATGGTCTTGGCGTCCACGATAAGCGTGGTCCGCTCGCGCGCGCGGCTTGCCGCGACGTAGATGTCATGACGGTTCAAGGCGGGATCCACCAGGACGACTGCCCGGTCGACCGTAAGCCCTTGTGCGCCCGCGATCGTCGAGGCATAGGCCCATCCGAGACGAGGCCGTCCACGGGCATCCGCGAGTTGCATCGGATCAAACGAGATTCGCCGCCCCTCGACGTCCGCTTCTATCAAGAACTGCGAGCCGGTCAGCGCACGTCGCTCCCTCAACGCCGTGAAACTGCCGATGGATCGCAAGCCACGTGCGATGATAACAGCTGACGAGCTGGCGAGGGCGGTGTCGCTCGACATGACCGCGCATTGGGCACCAACCGTGCGGACCTATCTTGGTCGCGTCACCAAGACGCACATTCTCGCGGCCGTACGGGAAGCCGTCAGCGGTGAGGCCGCTGACCGGATGGCGGACATGAAGAAGCAGGACATGGCAGAGGCCGCCGAGCAGTTGCTTGCCGGAACGGGGTGGCTGCCAGCGCAGATGCGAACGCCGCAAAGCGCTTTTGGCGCGTGATAGTTCGGCCGGACCTTGCGCAGCCGCTTGATCAGGGCCACGCGATCCTCCCCGACATACCAGTGGGTACGATCGATCAACCGCAGGGGTGGATAGACCGAACGTGGGCGATCGCCCTTGGTGATCGTCAGTGGTACGCCGACGAGAGGATCCTGCTCGATACTGAGATGGGCGACTTCGGGCACCTGATGAAGCTGCAGGCCGCACAGTTCCTTGCGGCGCATCCCGGTCGCCAACGCCCATTCCGCGATCAGGTCATAAGGCGGATCGAGATGCTGAAACAGACACTGCAACTGATCGACGCGAAGAGGCCTCGGCAGTCGTTCGGCTTCCGAGACCGTCAATATGTTTGCCATGACCACGGGCGCCCGCCAGTCCAGGTGCGCGAGCATGCCCTGTCGGCGTGCTGAACGAAGAGACACGTCGACATAGTCGAATGGAAGACTCTCGATCAGGCCACGTCGACGCGCCCACTCGTAAAACCGGCAGACAGTCCGGACGCGATCATTGACCGTCGAACGGGCATAGGGCCGGCCTGTGTGCGGGCTTGGGTCAGAAAGCATCCTGTTGCGGTAGGCCGCAATCGTTCCCTCGTCGGCGATTCGCCAATCCAGTCCGCTCTGCTCCAGGCTATCGAACCAGTCATGCAGGTGCTCGCTGTACGTCCGCAGCGTCTCCGTCGAATGAGAGCGCCCGGGAATGATTGAAAGCTCGAGCAAATAGCTGAAGGCCGGCTCGACGATCGACATCTGCGCGTCGAGCAAAATGGGAAACCCGGCCGGAATCCCCGCAATGCCGGCCACCGCCCGCACAATCGAAACCATCCCGCTCTCCGGTGGCAAGGCACCCGGAGGCGCAAGAGGACATCGACATCGTCCAAGTGCTTACCACGGTCGATGAATCTGACAGATGACAGCACCCGAATAAAAGATAAACGG
>DAIMKE010001184.1:0-2549 GCA_036721875.1 Bradyrhizobium sp.
CGTGATAACCGGGATGCCGTATTTCTGCTGAAGCGCCGTGATCTCGGGGCTGGCTTCGGACAGCGTCGTCCCTTGCCCGACAAAGAAAACCGGTTTCCTGGAAGCGCTCAGCAGGTCGAGCGCCTTCGCAATATCCGCGGGGCTGGCATTGGGGCGATGCCCGCCGTGCACGTGTGACGGCGCCGGCAGTTCGACGTCATCCTCCTCCTGGAAGACATTGTATGGAATATCCAAGTTCACGGGGCCTGGCCTGCCGGTCACCATCGTGTCGAAGCCCTGGCGCAACGCCAGGGGCAGCATGTCGACGCGCGTGGGCTGGAACGTCCGCTTGACCACCGGCCGCATGACCTGAGCAAAGTCGGCCTGATTGTGCGCGTAGAGCTCCTGGAAGGGTCCACGATTGGCCTGCGACGTCGGCACGTTTGCCGTGATTGCCATGAACGCCGATGAGTCCGACAGGGCTGTGATCAGCGGCATCACGATATTCGCCGAGCCCGGACCTGTTGACGTCAACGTCGCGACCGGACTGTGCTTGACGCGAAAGTAAGCGTCAGCCATATGGCCCGCCGCCTGCTCGTGCCGCGGCGAAATCAGGCTGATCTTGTCCCGCACCTGGTAAAGCGCATCGAGAATGCCTACATTGCCATGGCCGCAGACGCCGAAAATGAACGGCACCTTCTGCTTGACGAGATACTCGGCGATGACCTCGCCACCCTTCATCTTGCTCATTTCTTGTTCTTCTCCGGCTGCGTTTCTCGATCAGGCCAGGATCGTGACCATGCGCTCTTCGCTCATCTCCCGGATCGCATAATACGGGCCTTCCCGGCCAAAACCGCTATCCTTCGAGCCACCATAGGGCATGAGATCGACGCGGGAGCTGGGAGTTTCGTTGATGTGTACGCCTCCGACCTGGAGCTTCCGCGCCGCCTCGAGTGCATTCCCGATATGCTGCGTGAAGATTCCGGTCGCGAGACCGTAAGGGGTCGCGTTGACTCGCTCGATCGCCTCGTCGAACGAGTCGAACGGCGCGACCGTCAGGACAGGTCCGAAAACCTCCTGACAGCCCAGCGGTGTTGCCTTCGAGACGTCGGCCAACAGCGCCGGATGAACAACCGAGCCGCTGCGACCGCCGCCGACCAGAAGGCGCGCGCCGCTCTTCACGGCTTGTACGATCCAGGATTCAACTCGAACCGCAGCCGCTTCGCTGATGACCGGACCCACCACGGTATTTTCGTTCGCCGGGTCGCCGAACGGCAGCGCGGCGACGAGTTCCGCCAGACGGTGCTCGACCTTGTCCACGAGCGATCTGTCGATGAGCAGCACCTGGATCGACGTACAGACTTGACCTGCCTTGCGATAGCTCGCGTTTATGACCTTCGGCAAGGCGACATTCAGATCGGCATCATTGCAAAGAATGCAGTGCGCGATGGAGCCCAGCTCCATCTGGGTTCGGCGCAGACCGACGCGCTGCTGTATCGCGCGACCGACCTGCGTGCTGCCGGTGAACGCGTAGAAATGAATATTCTTTTCGTTGATCAACCATTGCGCGACCTCCGCATCGCCGTGGAGGACAGACAGCAGACCGGGCGGCAGGCCTGCCTCCAGCAGGCACTCCGCCATAATGCAGGATGTCATCGGCGTATGGAGCGACGGTTTCAGAATTACGGCATTGCCGGCCGCGAGCGCCGGGCAGACTTTGTGCGCAACGGTATTCAGGGGTGCATTGAACGGCGTGATCGCGCAAACCACACCAAGAGGCATTCTGAGCGTAAATCCGATCCGACCTACCTGCCCTGCGGCCGACTCCAGCGGAATCATGTCACCCGAGAGGCGTCGCGCCTCCTCAGCGGAGAGCCGGAACGTCGCGGCACATCGCTGCACCTCGCCCAGCGCATCGCGCCGAGGAAATCCCGCCTCCTGACGCAGCACCTCGACGAGCTGGTCTGCACGCGCCTCGAGCCTTGCCGCTGCACGATCAAGAATGGCGCCTCGCTCATAAGGAGAGAGCGCATTGGCCTTGAAAGCCGAAAATGCAGCCTCCACACACACGCCAACCTGTTCGGCACTTGGAAGTTGCGCCACCATCGCAGGACGATTGTGAAACTTGTCAAGGACGTCCACTTCGCTCGCGCCAGACTGCCATTTCCCGGCGATCAGGAGCCTGCAGGCGGGTAATTCCCTGGTCGACAGTCGCTGCGCGCCGATGGTTACCACCCCGTGCTCCTTCCTGTTCGTTCACGGATGCAAGCTAGGGCAGGTTTGACAATCGCAAAAATAGGGTTTTCCATTGATGGCTATAAGCGCGCCGTATAGCCAACTCGCGGCGCCTCGGGGATGAGGCTTCCATGGACCTTCGTCAGCTTCGCTATTTCGCTCAGATCGTTGAAAGTGGAAGTCTCTCCAAAGCATCCCGCTGCCTTTTCGTCGCCCAACCGGCGCTGAGCCAGCAGGTCGCCAAGCTTGAAGACGAAGTCGGGAAACCGCTGCTTCAGCGCTCCTCGCGCGGCGTCGTCCCGACGGAAAACGGGCTGGCCCTCTATCATCATGCC
>DAIMKE010001185.1:0-2546 GCA_036721875.1 Bradyrhizobium sp.
GTCCAGACGGCATTCTCGAAGTCGACCTCGTCCCAGGTCGCATCCTGCAATTCGCTTTTCCTCACCATTGAGAGAAGATAGAGCCTCACGCCCAGCCGGATCGTTGGCAGCGTAGGAACGTGCTCCAGCTGCTTGAGCATGATGCGGATTTCTGACGGCGACAGCGAGCGATCGCGGGGTACGAACTGCGCGATGGAGGATGGACCGACGTCGTCTGCAGGATTTGCGACCTTCTCGCCGTGCAGAATCGCAAAGCCATAGATCTGCTTGACGATATCGCGGACGTGGATCGCGGTTGCCGGCGCGCCCCTGTCGACGATTGCCGCACAATGCTTCCGCAAATCGTCCGGCGTGATTTCGGACAACAACCGCCTCCGCCAAGGCGGCAACAGTTCGCGCTCGAAAATTGAACGACGCATCGCTCTCGTGCTGTCAGCCATGGGAGCGCCTGTGAGCCACTTCTCACCGAACTCGCCGAATGCCTTGGCTTCCATCAGGCGCCGTTTCGCACGCTGCTTCTCAATGGCTGGTGAGCGCCCTTCCTTGATGGCGCGCCTTGCATCGATGCAGAGCTCTCTTGCTCGCGCAAGCGACAGGTCGGCAGGACCGAATTTTCCGAAGGTGATGGTCTCCCTGCGTCCGTTCAACCGATAGTCGAGCCGGAACGAGATCGAGCCCTTTGTACTGACGAGGACGTACATGCCGTCCCGATCGGTCACCTTGTAGGACTTTTCCTTTGGTTTCAGATGCTTAAGCGCTGCATCGGTCAGCATTTGTCCGCCTTCTGGGTTCGATACCGTCACGCCGATTTCGGCCGCGGATCTGAAGAAAAGCGACGCTATTTCAATTGGTTGGACCAAAAAAATACCGTCAGGGCTCATTTCGAGCTGACGGTATCGATCAAAACGGGGTGGGAATAAGGAATCCGATGCCGCCTAACCGTCCGACACAGCTGACCATCGTCCGCCGATAGCCAGCGATCGCTGTCGGCAGAATTTATTTTTGATTTCAGTTGGTTAGAGCGTTGATTTAGATAGATCCGGCGAGCTGCGGATAGGTCCGAATTATTCCCACTCAATCGTCCCCGGCGGCTTTGACGTCACGTCGTACACCACCCTGTTCACCCCCTTCACCTCGTTGATGATCCGCGTTGCGGTTTCGCCGAGGAATTTCATGTCGAAGGCGTAGAAGTCGGCGGTCATGCCGTCAGTTGACGTCACGGCGCGCAGGCCGACGACGTATTCGTAAGTTCTGCCGTCGCCCATCACGCCGACGGTCTTCACCGGCAGCAGCACGGCAAAAGCCTGCCAGATCTCGTCGTAGAGGCCGTGCTTCCTGATCTGGTCGATATAGACGGCGTCGGCGTTGCGGAGGATGTCGAGCTTTTCCTTCGTGATGTCGCCGGGGCAGCGGATGGCTAAGCCCGGTCCCGGGAACGGGTGGCGGCCGACGAAGATTTCGGGCAGGCCGAGTTCGCGGCCCAGCACGCGGACCTCGTCCTTGAACAGCTCGCGCAGGGGCTCGACCAGCTTCATGTTCATGCGCTCGGGGAGACCGCCGACATTGTGGTGTGACTTGATCGTCACCGAAGGCCCGCCGGTGAAGGAGACGCTCTCGATCACATCAGGATAGAGCGTACCTTGCGCGAGGAAATCCGCGCCGCCGATCTTCTTCGCCTCCGCATCGAACACGTCGATGAACAGGCGGCCGATGGTCTTGCGCTTCTGTTCGGGATCGGTGACGCCTTCGAGTTCGCCGAGAAACTGCTTTGAGGCGTCCACATGCACCAGCGGAATGTTGTAGTGCCCGCGGAACAAGTCGACGACGGTTTTGGCCTCGTTGAGCCGCAGCATGCCGTGGTCGACGAACACGCAGGTGAGCTGGTCGCCGATCGCTTCGTGAATCAGCACCGCGGTCACGGCAGAGTCCACACCGCCTGACAGGCCGCAGATCACCCTGCCCTTGCCGACCTGGGTGCGGATTTTTTCGATCGCCTCTTCACGAAACGCGCGCATGGTCCAGTCGCCGGTGAGGCCTGCGACGTTGCGGACGAAATTGCGGATCAGTTTTGCGCCATCGGGCGTGTGCACCACTTCGGGGTGGAACATCAGGCCGTAATATCTGCGCTTCTCGTCCTGGATCACCGCGAACGGCGCATTCGCGCTGACGCCGGCGACCGTAAAGCCCGGCGGCATTTTTGTGATGCGGTCGCCGTGGCTCATCCACACCGGGTGTTTTTCGCCCGTGGCCCAGGTGGAGTCGAACAGGTTGCTTGCCGCCTTCACCTCCACATCGGCGCGGCCGAATTCCCGGTGATGGCCGCCCTCGACCTCGCCGCCGAGCTGGGCGGCCATGGTCATCTGGCCGTAGCAGATGCCGAGCACGGGCACGCCGGAATCGAAGATCTTTTGCGGCGCGCGGGGCGAGCCTTTCTCGTGCACCGATTCCGGGCCGCCGGAGAGGATCACCGCTTTCGGCTTCATCTCGTCGAAGGCGGCTTCCGCCTTCTGGAACGGCACGATCTCGGAATAGACGCCCTCCTCGCG
>DAIMKE010001186.1:0-2543 GCA_036721875.1 Bradyrhizobium sp.
GTACTCATCCTGGCTGCAGCGATGGAAGCCGAGCCATAGACCGAAACGATCCGACAGCGACACCTTCTCCTCGACCGCCTCGCCCGGATTGATCGCGGTGGAGCGTTCGTTCTCGATCATCTCGCGCGCCAATAGATGCCGGCGGTTGGACGTGGCGTAAAGGATGACGTTGTCGGGGCGTCCCTCGATGCCGCCCTCCAGCACCGCCTTGAGCGATTTGTAGGAGGCGTCGTTGCCGTCGAAGGAGAGGTCGTCGCAAAACACGATGAAGCGGAAATCGGAGTTGCGCAGCAGATCCATCAGGCCGGGCAGGCTCTCGATGTCCTCGCGGTGAATCTCGATCAGCTTCAGCCTGTCGGCAGGCTTGCGATCGACGTTGATGTTGGCATGCGTCGCCTTCACCAGCGACGACTTGCCCATGCCGCGGGCGCCCCAGAGCAACGCATTGTTGGCCGGCAGGCCGTCGGCAAAGCGTTCGGTGTTTTCGATCAGGATGTCCCGCATCCGGTCGATGCCCTTGAGCAGCCCGAGGTCGACGCGGCTGACGCGTGGCACCGGCACCAGGCGCCCGTCAGGGTGCCAGACAAAGGCGTCGGCGGTGTCGAACGAGTCGACCGCCACACCCCTCGGAGAGGCCGCTGAAAGGTGGCTGGCGATGGCTTCCAGCGCCGTTGCGATGCGCTCTGCGGTCAAGTCCCCGGATGGGCTTGCCGGACGTTTTGTCGCGGTTTTTGGGCGCCTGACGGCGGCCGCTTTGGAGGTGGCGCGAGGCGCTGTTTTCTTTGATTTTTTCGACATTTCTTCAGTTCCTGACCGCGCAGCCTTATCGGGCCTTGGAACGTCCCGCAAGCGGCCTAAATGAGGGGGCTGGCCACGTTGCAATTGGGCCGGCCGCCGCTATAGTCCGCGCGAATTTGCCCGAACCGGCGACGTGCCCAAGCCGCTATGCCCAGGCATGGCCGGTTCTCTCCCGTCTGACGAGGATTGTTCGAATGCTGATTACCCCTGCGTACGCCCAGGCTGCAGCCGGTGGCGATGCCAACAGCATGTTGATGTCGCTGCTGCCGTTCGCGCTGATCTTCGTGATCATGTACTTCCTGATTCTGCGCCCGCAGCAGAAGAAGGTGAAGGATCACCAGGAACTGGTGAAGAACATCCGCCGCGGTGACACGGTGATCACCTCGGGCGGTCTCGTCGGCAAGGTCACCAAGGTGGTCGACGACGACCAGATCGAGTTCGAGATATCGGACGGCGTCCGCGTGCGGCAGATGCGCCAGATGATTTCGGGCGTCCGCACCAAGGGCGAGCCGGCCAAGGAGAAAGCTGAGACCGCCAAGGACGAATCGTCCGCGAGCTGAGTTTTCCGCGCCGCGTGTTACGGCGCATTTTCCTGGATCTGACGGGTCTACTCGATGTTGTATGCTACACGGTGGAAGGTGCTGGCGATCGTTCTGACCACGCTCGTCATCTGCCTGTTCGCTGTTCCGAATTTCTTCCCCGAGGCCAAGGTGAAGACCTGGCCGGTCTGGGCGCAGCGCCACATCGTGCTTGGCCTCGACCTGCAGGGCGGCTCCTATCTGCTGCTCGAGGTCGATTCCAACTACGTGAAGAAGGAAAAGCTCGATCAGGTGCGCGACGAGGTCCGCCGCGTGCTGCGTGATGCCAAGATCGGTTATACCGGCCTGGCGGTGCGCGGCGACGCCGTCGAGGTCCGCGTCAAGGAAGGCGACCAGCAGGCGGCTCTCACCAAGCTCCGCGAGCTGTCGCAGCCGCTCGGCGGCCTGCTCGGCTCCAGCGGACAGCGCAGCCTCGAAGTCGCCGATGCCGGCGGCGGCCTGTTCCGGCTCACCGTGCCGCAGGCCGCGATTACCGAGCGCATCCGTCAGACGATAGAACAGTCGATTCAGATCGTCGAGCGCCGCATCAACGAATTGGGTACCGTCGAGCCCCTGATTCAACGGCAAGGCACCGATCGCATCCTGGTGCAGGTGCCGGGATTGCAGGACCCGACCGATCTGAAGCGCATCCTTGGCCAGACCGCCAAGATGGAATTCCGCATGGTCGACTCCACCGTATCGCCGGATCAGGCGCAACAGGGGCGGGTGCCGGCCGATTCTGAACTGTTGATGAGCGAGCAGACGCCGAAGGTTCCCTACGTCATCAAGCGGCAGGTGCTGGTGTCCGGCAGCGACCTGACCGACGCGCAGCCGGCTTTCGACCAGCGCACCAACGAGCCGATCGTGAACTTCAAGTTCAACAGTTCGGGCTCGCGCAAATTCGCGCTGGCGACGACGGAAAATGTCGGGCAGCCCTTTGCCATCGTGCTCGACGGCAAGGTGATTTCCGCGCCCGTTATCCGCGAACCGATCACCGGCGGCCAGGGGCAGATTTCCGGCAGCTTCACCGTGCAGGCGGCCAACGAACTCGCGCTGCTGATGCGCGCCGGCGCGCTGCCGGCGCCGCTGACCGTGATCGAGGAACGCACCGTCGGTCCGGGCCTCGGCCAGGACTCGATCGAGAAGGGCAAGCTCGCCGCCTATATC
>DAIMKE010001187.1:0-2542 GCA_036721875.1 Bradyrhizobium sp.
GCGCGATTTTCTCCGCACGGTGACGCCCGCGCTTTTGACGGATGGCGGTCGTATCGAGGGCGGCATCTGACCCGTTCAGGCAGCGGCGGTTTTGGGGAAGTTGAAGGGCAGCAGGTCGGTAATATCGGCGTCGTCGGCGCGCTGAGGCAATTCGGTGAGCACGTGGCGCAACCAGGCTAACGGCTCGACGCGTGAGGCGCGGCAGGTCAGCATCAGACTGTAGACGACGGCACTGGCCCTGGCTCCCTCGACGGTGTCGCTGAACAGCCAGCTCTTTCTGCCAGTGGCAAAGATTCTGATATCGCGCTCCAGGAGATTGTTGTCGATCGGCATCCTGCCGTCTTGCGTGTAGCGCGTCAGATATTCCCATTGGTTCAGAGTGTAGGATACGGCATCGCCAAGCTTGCTGTCGGGCAAGACCTTCGGGGCGATTTGATCGAGCCATTCCTTGAGGGCGTTCAGGACGGGAATGCTGTGTTGCTGGCGGAAGCGGCGAATGCATTGATCTGGCGTTTCGCCTCTGTCTGGTTTTTCGTCCCGCGCCTGCCTTTCAACCCGGTAAAGCTGTTCGTAGAACCGCAGCGCCTGCTCTGGCGGGCCGCCGCCCTTCTTCCTCGCCTTGAGGGCATCGACAAAGCGCCGTCGGGAGTGGGCCATGCATCCAATGTGGGTGGCCCCTTCCAGCGTGCGCCATGCGGTATAGCCGTCACTCATCACGATGCCACGGTAATCGCCGAGGAACGCCTGCGGGTGGATCTGGCCGCGGCCCGGCTGATAATCCAGAAGAACGATGGGCTCGTGACTGCCCTGGCCGCTGCGATAAGCCCACATGTACGATGGGCTGGTGGCTTTTTTGTCCTTCTCCTTGAGGACCTGAACCGTCGTCTCGTCGCCATGGATGAGAGGTTGCAATCTGAGCCGCAGCTTCAGGGCGTCTGAGATGCGATGCAGATGCTTCTCGCTCGAGCCGATCACCCAGTGACCCAAAGCGCCGCGGCTGACCGGAACACCTGCGCGTTCGAAGGCCTGCGCCAGACGGTAGAGCGGCGTGCCATCGACATATTTGTGAACCAGCGCGAACGCCAGCGTTGAGGCCGTGGCAACGCTGCCCGGCAAGGGCTGCGTCGGCATCGGCGCGGTCACGACAGGGGCATTGATCCCGGTGCGATCGCAATGGCGGCACCCATATTTGAAGCGCACATTCTGTAAAACCTTCGCCTTCACCTCGATATGAAGTTGCTCGGTGACAGTCTCGCCCATGCGATGCATCTGGCCACGGCAGCAAGGACACGCCTTCTGATCGTCGGGCAGGTCATACTCGACCCGCTCACGCGGCAGGTTCGCCGGCAGCGGTCTGCGGCCGCGCTTCTTTCCCGTTGTGCTTTCGACGGGTGGCAAGCCCGTGTCCGGAAGTTCGGCGATATTGTCCGTTTCGCTGCCGGCATCATCCTCATCGGCGGCCTGCTCGGCTTCATTGAACAGACGGTCGACGTGCTTTTCGCTGCGCGGCGCAAAACGATGCAGGCGTGCCAGCGCCAGTTCTTCCTCGAGCCTGACGACGCGCTCCGTGAGCTGACGATTCTCCACCTGCAGCGCAGCAATGCGCGCCAACAGCGCTTCGACACTCGGTTCGCCGGTTCGATTCATCGGATTCTTGAATCTGAACCGTACCGGCGCGTCAACCGCTCAACTCGAGAGCTCAGCCGGCAACCTGATATTGCCGCACCGGATGGCGGACCATCGCATCGATATCGATGCCGTCAAGTATCCAGTGCAATTGCTCGGTCGTCAGCGTGACGACCGCCTCCTGGCGGCGCGGCCATCGGAACTTGTCCTCGGTCAGCCGCTTCAGGACCAGCACAAAGCCGGACCGGTCGAAGAACAGCAACTTCATCCGGTCGCAACGGCGATTGCAGAACGCAAAAACCGCCGGAGCGAACGGATCGAGCGCCATCGTCTCCTGGACCAGAACCGCAAGGCTGTTGATGCCAGCCCGGAAGTCGATCGGCTCACGGTGCAGATAGACCTGCAGGTCACCGCCCAGTCTGAACATGGCCCAGGGCTCCGATGATCGCAGTCAATGCATCCACATCGCCGCATTCCAGCGCGACCTTCACGCCGTTCGGCAGCGACGCGCTCACTTTGGCCGGAGAACAAAAAGCTGTAGTCCCCTTGGGTTCCGAGCCGCGCACTTCATCGCAAGCCGCCGGCAAACCCACCATCGTCGCGCTGCTCTCCCGCGACAGGGCGCGATCGGGAGCCCCCTCAAGTTGAACCGGGATGAACGCCGATGGGGAAGACCGCGGCAGAGACCTGGTCGCGGTGTGCTTCTTGATCCATTTCCGAAGCAGGTTCGCGTTGACCCCGTGTTCGAGCGCAAGTCTCGATACCGAAACGCCAGGCTCAAGACAACTCGCGACAAGACGCTCCTTCGATGCTGCCTCGTAGCGCCGGCGACCGTTCCGACCAACAAGCCTGACCCGCAGTTTCTGATCTTCGTCTGCCATCAAAAGGTGTCCACCTATTTTGGTGGACACCGCAT
>DAIMKE010001188.1:0-378 GCA_036721875.1 Bradyrhizobium sp.
CTGCCGGCCTGGGTCAGGCGGCTCGTCACGCGGCTGGTCGCCATCATCCCGGCAATCATCGTGACCTGGATCTACGGCGCCAGCGAGACCGGCAAGCTCCTGATCCTCAGCCAGGTCATCCTCGGCCTGCAACTGCCCTTTGCGATCGTGCCTCTCGTCATGTTCACTGCGTCAAAGAACAAAATGGGCGAGATGGTGGCACCGAAATGGCTGACCGTCACCGCAGCCCTGATCGCCGCGATCATCATCGCCTTGAACATGAAGCTGCTCTTCGACCTCACTATGGGTTGAGCGCGATCCGCCGCATTGCGGTCCCGGTTGCCACCAGCATCGCTACCGCGCCTGTAGCTAGTCGGCGCCAGCTCCGCGTTTGAAGAA
>DAIMKE010001188.1:388-2541 GCA_036721875.1 Bradyrhizobium sp.
TGAGCGCTTTCGACGGGTCAACAGCAGTCATGCAAAGATGCTGGTTTTCAAGAGCGCACTTGCGAACGCAGCGTCAGTTCTTGCCGCTGTAAGCCCAACTGGCAAGCCGACGCGTGACCGTCGGCGGCAGCGTCCGCATCGCTGATTTCAGGAAAGGCCGCCAGCGGCCGGGACTGAACAGTGCTGCCACACGTCCTTTGACCGTCAGCGGAAGCAGATAGTCGCTAACCGTCGTGACTCCGTCGGCATGATCGCGCTTGTATAGGTCTGCTGGCGCGAGCATGTCGAAGACGGCGCTGCCGCGCGCGGCAGCGCATGCGAAGCTGTGGTGGACCAGCAGGCCGCCTATTCCGCCGCGCTCATGGTCGGGATGCGTCGCGATGACATGGCCAAACGTCGCGCCCTTGCAGTCGAAAGCGAGGTCGATGCCTATTTCCTCGCCGGCGCAGCGTATGATCGCCACCCGTAATGGCGAGCCGTTGGTGTCATCAGCCGCGAGCGCGCCGAAGAACGCCGCGAAGCGCGGGTCCGAGACGGTCGGCGCCATTACGCTGTGGCGGCGCAACGCCGCCTGTTTCATAGCTATTGCGGTGAGCGCGAACTCAGCCGCGTCTTGGCTTGGCGCGACCATCCCGAGGGTTAACTCACCGCGCTCGGCCAGCCGTCGCAGCCGGCGGCGATAGTTGGAACGCTCGCGGGCGGAATAGGCCTCGCTTGGTCCGCCGTCCGGCCCGACGCGCCTCGCAAGTTCGGCGTAAGGCGCTTCCTGACGGTCTGTCTCGCGTGCGCCGGCGAACAACCTGGATCGCGTTAGCAGCGAATCCGCCCTGGCCTTGCGCGCCTCGAAGAGGTCGACGCTGCGCGCGCGCAATGCCGCCCAGCCGGCTGCGATCAAAGCTCCTCGATCCGGGCCCTGTTCGACGAGGATATCGCCGAACTGCGCCACCGGGCTGCCCATGAAGCCGACCGTCTCGACGCCGAAACGGCGCCGCGCCAGCAGCGGCCAGACCATGACCAACCGCCCTTGGCGGCGCGCGGTCACGATGAACGCTCGACTCCGATTGTCGAGGTAATGGTCCATCCAGTGTCGCAGCACGACGTGGCTCTGGAACACCTGGTGCGGCTCGCCCGCGCGGTTGAACAGCGCGTCCCATTCCGGGCGGAGGGCCAGGAAGGCCTCGCGATCTTGGACGATCTCGAAGACGGCCGCAGCGATCCCGGCATCCGTATGCGCGTGGCGGGTCGAAGTGGCGCCTGTTGTCGCGAGGTAGTTGCGCGCAGCATGCGTCATCGCTCAAGCCCGACGCGTGCGTGAGCGATCAGTCGTTTTGCCCCGGCCAGCGGAAAGCGCATGAGATAGGGCGCCAACAGCAAGGGATGGCGCACGGCGAAGGGGGCGTCCTGCTCGACCATGTGGCGGATGGCCAGCACCGGCAGCGGTGCGCGCAGCGGCCGAAACTCCGCGTTCCAGAGACCCGGCGCGTCCGATTCCGGATGCATCAATCCAATCATGCGGTTGCGCGCAAGCGAATAGAACTTGTGGCGACCCTGCACGCGCTGCAGCATTGCGACGCCGTCCGCGTCGGCACAGTTCGGGAAGCCGACGATCACCGTGCGGAAATGCGCCATGCCGGTCTTGGCAGGGATTTTCTCCAGCGCCCGGAAGCAAGCCCTGATCAGATGGAAGGCAGCGACCTCGTCGCCGGCTCCGACCTCGCAGATTGCGAGCCTTGCCGTGTTGATGCGTGCCGCCTGGCGGGTGAACGGACATACCGCGCCAGTGCGCCCCAGCGCGACGTTAGCATTCATCAGATAGCCTTCGACCCAGCCGACCAGTACGGCCAGCGCTTCGGATCCGCCGATATCCGAATTGCGCGCTCTGGCTTCCGAAAACGTCAAAAGCGCTGGTTCGGCTGCTGCCATGACGTCTAGCTCCCGCCTACTGCATCCATCAGATAGCAGATCGAGATTAGGGAAGCGTTTCGTTGACGGCCCAAGATTCGGTTTGTGAACCAGGCGTATCGCGAGACTGCGCTCGATCGCGCCCTGTTACCGCAGCCCTGATCGCCGCGATCATCATCGCCTTGGACATGAAGCCGCTGTTCGACCTCGCCACGGGTTGAGCGTGATCCGCCATGTCGCATTGCGAGGGC
>DAIMKE010001189.1:0-2540 GCA_036721875.1 Bradyrhizobium sp.
TGTTCATGCGGGTTTCGCTGAACCCTGGAGCGTGACCTTGGTGGACACCGGCCTTGACACCATGACGGGGGGTAGAATCAAGCGCATTGCTCCCTTTGTCGATGGCAAGCCGTTCCACATGACGTATGGCGATGGATTGTCGAATGTCGATTTGAGAGGGTTGTGTGAGCTCCACGAGAAGCATCGCAGGGCCGCAACAGTTACAGCCGTATTGCCTCAAGGTCGCTTCGGAGCAGTCGAGATCGATGAGAGGACCGATCGCGTCGATGGATTTTACGAGAAGCCGGCCGGCGACGGACGCTGGGTCAATGGTGGATTTTTCGTGCTCACAAGCGCCGTCTTCCATCTCATTTCGGGCGATGATTGCGTATGGGAGCGCGAGCCAATGGCAAAGCTCGTGCAGAGTGGGCAACTCGGAGCCTATAAGCATCAGGGCTATTGGCAGGCGATGGATACTCTCCGGGACAAAGAGGTTCTGGAGGATCTGTGGCGTCGCGGAAACCCTCCGTGGAAGAAATGGTAGTCAGAGGCCAGGGCAAATGACGTCGACATGCCGGCACTGCGGAAGTGCTCTCGAAGCAAGTTTTTGCAATCTGGGAACCTCACCGTTCGCCAACTCGCTCATCGAACCGCAGAACACGAGCGCGGCAGAGAAGCACTATCCCTTGGAGCTCTTTCTCTGTTCAAACTGTCTGCTGGTCCAGCTCGATGCATTCGAAACCCCGGACGCGATATTCAGCAACTACAGCTATTTCTCGTCCTTCTCCGACTCCTGGGTGGCGCACGCCAAAAGATATGTCGAGAAGATCTGCAGTGAGTACTTGTTTGATCAAAATAGCCAGGTCGTCGAAATTGCCAGCAATGACGGTTACCTGTTGAAGGAGTTCGTCCGAAGAAAAATTCCAGCTCTTGGCATCGAACCTGCGGTTAATGTCGCCCAGGCTGCTCAGGACGCCGGCGTCCCCACTATCAGCAAGTTCTTCGGAAGTGCTTTGGCCAGGGAGCTCCTCGGGCAGGGACTTGGCGCAGACTTGATCATTGCGAACAATGTCCTTGCGCATGTGCCCGACCTAAACGACTTCGTCGGTGGCTTCAAGATCCTGCTGAAGCCAAAGGGCGTGCTCACGATTGAATTTCCGCACCTTTTGCGCCTGATGGAAGGCGTGCAATTCGACACGGTTTATCACGAGCACTTTTCGTACTTTTCGTTCCTGGCCGCCGACAAGCTGATGGCCAGCCACGGTCTTCAGATCTTCGACGTTGAGAGGCTTGAAACGCACGGCGGATCGCTTCGTCTGTACGTGACGCATCAGGAGAATGCTGTGAGCAAAGGCCCGGGCGTCATTTCGCTGCAGGAGGAAGAGACGGCCGCGGGGCTTCTGGGTATCGACGGATACAGGAAGTTCCCTGAAATGGTCCGGAACGTCCGGCGCAAGCTTGTCAGGTTCCTGCTCGACGCCGAGGAGAGCGGCAAGGTCGTGGTTGGTTACGGGGCGCCGGCGAAGGCGGTAACGCTGCTGAGCTATTGTGGCGTCGGGGCAGATCTGCTGCAGTTTACGGTCGACCGAAGTCCCCACAAGCAAGGCCGGCTGATGCCGGGCTCCCGCCTGCCCATTTACGAGCCCGACCGGATACGAGAGGTAAAGCCGGATTACATCCTGATATTCCCCTGGAACATAAAAGATGAGATTATAGACCAGCTCTCTTATGCCCGTTCGTGGGGCGCAAAATTCGTTGTGCCAATCCCGGAGGTGACGATCATCCCGTAACGGGGCGCATGCCGTTCTCGGAACTTGGGTCAGCGGACTTTGTGAATGTACCCTGTGTCAAGTCAGTTTGTGTCGTCACCGTCGTCAAGATTTTGAATGGCGCCCGCTACCGTGCAGATGTTGGGGATTCAGCCGAGGGAATCGAACATCAGCGTTAATCCTGGATGCAGGATATTGTCCGACGGGATGATGCGCGCTGTATTCTGGTAAAAGTATAGTATGGAGCGTTTCTTATGATGTCTGCCAGCCACTCTCGCGCCGCCAAAGGCGATGTCGCCGCGCTGAGCCCGCTCGGAGTTTTCGACGATCCGCGCTATGCGCAGATCGCTGTCCAGCGCGCGAAGGAATATCAGAACGCGGCGCCTTTCCCGAACGTCTGCATCGACGATTTCCTTCCGGCGGACATGGCGCACGCGCTGTCGGCTGCCTTCCCCAGTCACGACGACATCGGGTGGATCGAGCGCGACAACAAGAACAATCGCCGCCGCTACCAGCATGACGAAACCAAGCTTCCGTACCTTCTTCGAGAGATGCTGCGAGAGTTCAATTCGCGTCAGTTCACGCTCTTTCTCGAAACGCTGACGGGTATCGACTGCCTGCTTCCCGATCCCTACTTTATCGGAGGCGGGGCGCATATGAGCACAACTGGCGATTTCCTCAACATTCACGCCGATTTCAACTGGCACCACAAGCTGCAGGCCTATCGGCGCGTGAACGCCCTGCTTTATCTCCCGGAACGGTGGGAGCCTGAATGGCAGGGCGCCCTGGAAT
>DAIMKE010001190.1:0-2538 GCA_036721875.1 Bradyrhizobium sp.
CCCGCCACAGCGCCGGACCGCTTCAAATCGGTAGGAGCTCCTCTGCGCAGAGCCCAGACAAGCGCCGCGAATGGCGCCGTCGCGAGGATTGGGATGGAGAAAAGGCACTTCCGCCACTCGTGCCCCATCAGCATTGCTTCCCAATCGGCCGGGGGAACGAGAAGGAGATTGATAACTGCGAGCGTGCAGAGAGTGGCAAAAGGCAAGGTCGCGAGCGCGAGGTATTTCGATCCGTGCTCAGCACCGGGGCGGGCTAACCGCAACAGCCAAGCCAATCCGACCAGCACGACCGTTGACGCGAAGGCGAGTTTAAACAGCAAGAAAAGAACCGATCTTGTGCGATCAAGATCGGTGCGGAAGCCATACAGCAGGGCTGTCGCGATGATCGCTGCAGCAAAACCGAAGCCCACCGAAAGAGCAACGCTGCGCGTCAATTGGCGCCTGTCAACCGGCTGCAAGCGAGCACTAAGCAGTTCAATAAGCTCGGCAGTACGCATGACACGTCACCGATCTGCTTTCGTATGTGCCAGTTATTTCGTCGCAGATCGCCTCGCGGTTACACACTCACACCGTTTTGATCGCTTCCGAAGCATTGCCTACCAACGCAATATCCGAGGTCCAAGCGCGCCGCCGGCCAGGGTGCAGAGTATGATTGTTCGCCCGTACCAGAGGGCAACAAAGGGAAAACTGTCGTCGGTGCAGTGCAGCGCGTACGCGACGGCACTGATGCTACCCGCCACCAGACCGGCCAAAGCGCCGGTCCTCGTCAGATTGGTCGGCGCGGCCATTCGAACCGCCCACATTACAATCGCGAAGGGCACGACCGCGATGATCGGAATGGATACGAGGCATTCGAGCCAGCCGTTACCCATCATCATTTCGTCCCAATGGGAGGGGGGCGCCGACATCAGGGTGACGCCAGCGGAGGAGGCGCCCAACGAGGCGCTGCACTTCGTCGTAGCTCAGCGTCTCTGGCTCGCCGACCAGCAGGGTCGATTCCTTTGGCAGTTCGCCTCGCTTGGCGATCAATGCAGCAAGCGCGTCCGTGACGTCATCCAAATGGACGGAAGCTTGACCACGGCGGATGTCACCTGGAAACAGGTGGCTGAGCCATTGCCGCTCGTAGATGCGCGCAATCTGTTGCGACAGGAACGCCGAGTGGCAGCGGTCGTCGTAGACCCCAGCGAGCCGCAGCAGGACAACAGGAATGTTGCCGTGCTGCTCTCGGATGAGAGCCTCGGTTTCGACCTTCGACTGCGGATATGGCCAGCGCGGATCGATCGGGGATTCCTCGCTGATCCGCTGGCCAGGATCGGTCGGCGCGTGCACGAGCATCGTGCTCGAAAAGACGAACTGTTCGACCTGAAAATTCTTGAGCTGCTCCAGAAGTCGTTCAGTGCCCCGTACGGTGATCTGCTCATATAACGGACTGTGCTCGCCGGAGAGGTCGTAGTACGCGGCCAGATGGATCACGGAGCAGATTCGATCGCCGTAGGCGATGCGCACGCGCTCGAATGCGGCCTCAATTGCATCCTTATTCGTCAGATCGATGCAGACACACTCGGCAGCAGGCGGTGGTGTTCGACTTGCGATCTTGTCGAATCCGACGAGTCTGAAACGCCCCGCAAGCTTGTTTACGAGGGCTGACCCGATGAAGCCGCTGCTTCCCGTGATCATCACCGTGTCCAGGGGCGGCATGCCAATCTCCTTTGGAGCCGATGCGTAGTGGTGTGCTCAGCCTCCAATCCGTCGCCCTGATCAGGTGGATCAAAGCGAGCGCTCTCCGAAAACCCCGCCAAGCAGTGCCGGGGCTTGCTCGGAGCAGTCACAATCGCGTGACGGGTTGGGCGATGAACAAGCAATCTGCCGGGTCGTTCCGTTGAGCCTAGCGTTTGAGCCCGTGAGGTGAGCTCCGGCCGATATGACCATTCTGCCGGCCCTGCCAAATTGTCGTCGGGTTTGTGCGCCTCGGTCACAGAGGCGAGCGCAACGAATGGGCAAACCAATGAGCATCGCTGAAGCGGCTGCTGCTGATCGCACGCACGTCACTCTTCCGATCGAGGGAATGAGCTGTGCAACCTGCGTGGGGCGCGTCGAAAAGGCCCTTTCGGCGCTCCCGGGTGTGCAGGCCACCGTCAATATTTCGACCGAGCGTGCCGACATTGAGTTCGATCGCAGGCAATTGACGCCGGTTGCCCTTGCCCAAGCGGTCGAGCAGGCGGGCTACGAGTTCCCCGCGAGACGCGCGAACTCGCCATTTCCGGGATGACCTGCGCCACCTGCGCCGGCCGAGTCGAAGCGGCGCTAAAGCGCGTATCCGGAATCACCCGGGCCGAGGTCAACCTGGCGAGCGAGAAAGCGTCGGTCGAGGGGATCGCCGGGCTGTCGCGGCCCTCCGATCTGGTCGCCGCGGTCCGGCAGGCCGGATACGACGCCGAGCTTCTGACAGGCAACCGAGGACGCGACCGGGCGATCGTTGCCGCCCACGAGTGGCGGCTGCGGCGCGAGACGCGGCGGATCGTCGCCGCAGTTGTGTTG
>DAIMKE010001191.1:0-2538 GCA_036721875.1 Bradyrhizobium sp.
CCCAGCCAATGAAAGACTTCTTCCGACAGATTGCCACGCTCAAGAAGATGGCAAGGCATCGAAGGGATTGACGAGCGGGTCTGTTGAGCGGCGAGCACGGGGGGCTTGACGTGCGTTTGTTGTCCAATCTGCTTCGAGGCTTTATCCGCCAGGGCACGCTGCGCGTCCGCGACGCCGAGGGAAAGGTCCATGTTTTTGGCGACGTCCTGCCCGGGCCCGACGTCGCCATCCGCCTCCACGATCGCAAGCTCTATACCAGGCTGTTCATCAATCCGGAGCTGTATGCCGCCGAAGCCTACATGGATGGCAGCCTGACGCTGGAGGACGGTTCCGCCATCCACGACTTTCTGCTGCTGTTCTCGGTCAACCGAACCGGGCTTTATTCGTATGGCTCGCAGAAGCTGATGCGGCGGGTGTGGCGCGGCATGCGCCGCTGGCATCAGGCCAATCCGATCGGGCTTGCCGCCGCCCATGCCCGTCACCACTACGACATCTCGACCGAACTTTACCGCCTGTTTCTCGACGATCAGATGCAGTATTCCTGCGCCTATTTTCGCGACCCCGAACATGAAACGCTGGAACAGGCGCAGCGCAACAAGCTGATCCACGCCACCAGCAAGCTGCAATTGAAGCCCGGCATGACGGTCGCCGAAATCGGCTCCGGCTGGGGCGGCTTTGCCATTCATCTGGCGCGCGAGACCGGCGCCCATGTCACCGCGGTCAATGTTTCGCCCGAGCAGATCAAGGCCGCGCGCGTTCACGCCGAGGCGGCCGGCGTTTCCGAGCTGGTCACGTTTCGCGAACTGGACTATCGCCAGCTCACCGGCCAGTTCGACCGGGTGGTTTCGGTCGGAATGATGGAGCATGTCGGCATCGGGCATTTCGACGAGTATTTTCGCAAAATCCGCGAGCTCCTGGTGCCTGACGGCTACGCCTTCATTCATTGCATCGGCCGGATGTCGCAGCCCGGCACCACCGGTCCTTTCATCCGAAAGTACATCTTTCCCGGCGCCTACGTGCCGGCGCTATCCGAGACGTTCGCGGCAACGGAGCGCTGCGGTCTTTGGTGTTGCGACATGGAAGTGCTGCGGCTGCACTATCGCTACACGGTGAAGCACTGGCGCGAGCGCTTCGCCCAAAACAGGGCCCGCGCCGCCGAGATCTATGACGAGCGGTTCTGCCGGATGTGGGAGTTCTATCTCGCCGCCGTCGAGCTCGAATTCCTTCACGGCTCTCACATGGTGTTTCAATTGCTGCTGTCGACCAGGCGCGATGCGGTCCCGATCACGCGCGATTTCATGATCGACTTCGAGCGGGCGGCATGGGCGAAAACGATCGGCTGAACCACGCTTGCGACGCACTTATTCGCTATTGCGCGACGAGCCGTCCCGAAGGATGCTCCCGGCGTCCGCAAGTTCCTCAAGGTACCGATCATGCCCGTCGACACCCCTGCCGCCACTGACCGCCTCATGCGCTTTCTCCGCGTCGAGGGCGTGACCGGAAAGGAGGCCGCTATCGGACGCGAGCTCAGCGCGGCGCTGCAGGAGGGCGGCGTGCCGGCCAGCGCGATCCGCCTCGACGACGCCAATACGCGCATTCCCGTGCCGACCGAGACCGGTAATCTCATCGTCGATCTGCCGGGCCGCGGCACGATGCACAACCAGCCGC
Source organism: Bradyrhizobium sp. (assembly GCA_036721875.1). Classification (GTDB taxonomy): domain Bacteria; phylum Pseudomonadota; class Alphaproteobacteria; order Rhizobiales; family Xanthobacteraceae; genus Bradyrhizobium. The sequence goes on from DAIMKE010001191.1 coordinate 1,669, forward strand.
GGATCATGTTCATGACCCACATGGACACCGTGCCGCTCTGCGCCGGCGCCAAGCCCAAGTTGAAGGGGCGCAAGATCGTCAACGAGGCGAAGACAGCGCTCGGCGGCGACAACCGCGCCGGCTGCGGCGTTCTCGTCACGCTCGCGGCCGAGCTTGCCAAGCAGCAGCTCGATCATCCGCCGATCACGTTATTGTTCTGCGTGCGCGAGGAGAGCGGGCTTTGGGGCGCCCGCCACGTCAAGACCGATGAGCTCGGCTCGCCGTTGATGGCCTTCAACTATGACGGCGGCGCGGCCTCGAACGTCACGATCGGAGCCGTCGGCGCGGATCGCTGGCAGGTCGAGATTTTCGGCCGTGCCTCGCATGCCGGCGTCGCGCCGGAGCGCGGGATCAGTTCGACCATGATCCTCGCGCTGGCGCTCGCCGACGTGAAGGCCGGTGGCTGGTTCGGCAAGGTGGTGAAGGGCAAACGTCAAGGCACGAGCAATGTCGGTCCCGTGACCGGCGGCGAGGGCCGCCCCGCTGGCGACGCCACCAATGTCGTCACCGACTATGTGCACGTGCGCGGCGAAAGCCGCAGCCACGATGCGAAGTTCTTCAAGGAAATCACCAAGGCCTACAGGGCGGCGTTCGAGAAGGCCGCCAAGCGCGTGAAGAACAGCGACGGCAAGTCGGGCCGCGTCAAGTTCAAGGCCGAGACCGACTATTATCCGTTCCGCATGAAGGACAGCCAGCCCGTCATCAAGCGCGCGGTCGAGGCAGTATCCGCGGTCGGCGGCACGCCGAACGTCCGCACCGCCAATGGTGGCCTAGATGCCAACTGGATGGTCCGCCACGGCATTCCGACCGTGACCTTCGGCGCCGGCCAGA
>DAIMKE010001192.1:0-2534 GCA_036721875.1 Bradyrhizobium sp.
GAACAAGACGCTGGGCTACGCCACGCCCGCCGACATCGTCTACAAGTTCCCGCAGTTCTACTGGACCAACGTCGCCCCGCAGATCCAGCTCGCGATCCGCTATCTCAACGTCACCTCCAGCGGCCGCCAGTGGATCGCCAACCTCCACAGCAACGTCTTCCGGGCCGAGCGCGAAGTGAACCTTTCCGGACCGGAGCGGTAAGCGCGCTGCTAGGCGCGCACCGCATTTCTCGCCGGCCGTGCCCGATCGGCAGTATGGCGCATGGGTCGGATCTCTGGAGAGCAGCGCGACCGGATCGCTCTACCTTCACGTCACGCTCGCAGCACCGGCACGTGCTCCAGCATGTTGCCTGTCGGGCAAATCGGTCAAGCCGGGCTGCTCGGCGCGCGTCGAAAACACCCCGAAACGCGCTGCGCCTGCGCGCGAATTTCATCAGCCGATTCAACGTGGTTTGGGTCGTCCAGCCGCCCTGGAAAATATAATCCGCTTTGCGGTGCCTCGATCGGGGAGTTATTTTCGCACTGTCTCGTCTCGACAAGGGGCGTATCGCGATCGTCACGAACGCGGGATGGGATGTGGTGGACGCAGCAGCGTCGGACGCGAGCGTGATTGCAGGGCGGCTTGTCCGTGAGCGATCGAACGGCGCGCAAGACGAACGGCGCTAATGCGTACGGCAAAACCGTGTGGTCTCGACACCCGTTGCTGGTGCCAAGCTGTCGGTGGCGAATTCGGTCCAACCGGATCGATCAGCCATCAAGCCGGCAGTGACGGAGGCAAGACGAATTCGTCTCCGGAGAGAGCGCGGCATAAGCCGTAAAGCCATTGCGCAGGGAATGCCGGAGTGTTCCGACTGTACCTGTATGCTCGTGTGCGTCTTTCTACGCACTTATAGCACACGAGACCGCGGGTGCAGCGTGCACCCGGCATTCCCTGCTCCCTCCTCTCGAGGGACAAGGTTCTGGCAAGCCTCGGGCGCAACGCGCCGCGAGAATGCAGGTTTATGCCTGTTCCGGATGACGAATCGGCGGTTGACTCGGGAACCGCCAGCAATCAGAAAAAGCCAGCAAAATGAATGGCAAGAAAGATGGTCGGAGTGGCAGGATTCGAACCTGCGACCCCTGCGTCCCGAACGCAGTGCTCTACCGGGCTGAGCCACACTCCGACTAAGAACGCGGCTTATAGCCTTGGGTTTCGGTGACCGCAAGGCGCCGGTTTGAGGAAATTAATTATAGTGGATGCTGGCCTGAAGACCCCGATTTTGTCCGCCGGCGCGGCTGCCGTGGCGGCGGCGGCGCGCACCCTGGCCGAGGGCGGGCTGGTGGCGTTCCCGACCGAGACGGTCTATGGCCTCGGCGCCGATGCGGCCAATCCGGCCGCGGTCGCCCGGATCTACCAGGCCAAGGGCCGGCCGGCCTTCAATCCGCTGATCGCCCATGTCGGCGATATCGCGGCCGCTCGGCAGATTGCCCGTTTCGACGCGCCGGCGATGGCGCTGGCCGAGGCGTTCTGGCCCGGCCCGCTGACGCTGGTGTTGCCGAAAATGCCCGATTGCACCGTGGCCGATCTCGCCACCGCCGGCCTCGACACCGTCGCGATCCGGATCCCCGCCCACCCCGTCGCGCGGCAAATCCTGCGGGAGTTCGGCGGCCCGGTCGTGGCGCCGTCGGCGAACATCTCGGGCCACGTTTCGCCGACCACCGCGGCCCATGTGCAGAGCGATTTGTCTGGCCGGATCGACCTGATCGTCGATGGCGGCGCGGTGGAGGTCGGCGTCGAATCCACCATCGTCGGCTGTTTCGACGAACCGATGCTGCTGCGTCCCGGCGGCGTCCCGCGCGCTGACATCGAGCGCGTGCTCGGCCGCGCGCTGGAACAGCCGCCTGCCGATGCCGACAGCGCCCAGCCCTTGGCGCCCGGCATGCTGGCGTCGCACTACGCGCCGCGCGCGAGGGTGCGGCTCCAAGCCAAGAGCGTAGCGCCTGGCGAAGCATTGCTCGCCTTTGGCCTCGGAGCAATTTCGGGAATTGACGTCGCCGCCATGGTGATGAATCTGTCCGAGCGCGGCGACCTCAACGAGGCCGCCACCAATCTGTTCGGCCATCTACGCGCGCTCGACGCCAGGGGCGCGCACACCATCGCGGTGATGCCGATTCCGAACGAAGGCCTGGGCGAAGCCATCAACGACCGACTGCGCCGCGCGGCGGTCGGACGAGAATGAACGGGCGGGAATGAAAGAGAAGACGACAATGAATATCGTTCAGGGCTCCGTGCCCCCGCTTCCACCCGAGTTGATCGCAAAATTCCGCACCATCGTCGGCGACAAATATGCGGTGACCGACGCCGCCGATATTGCGCCCTACGTCACCGAGGAACGCGACCTGTTCCACGGCCGCTCGCCTTTGGTTCTGCGGCCCGGCTCCACCGCCGAAGTGTCCGCGATCTGCAAGCTGGCGAGCCAGCACAAAATCGCGCTGGTGCCGCAGGGCGGCAATACCGGCCTCGTCGGCGGCCAGACCCCGCACCATGGCGAGGT
>DAIMKE010001193.1:0-2534 GCA_036721875.1 Bradyrhizobium sp.
CCATCACGCCGGCCGCCTCCTCGGCGAATGCCGACGGCGCTGCGGCGCTCATCCTCGCAAGACGCTCGCTCGCCGATCGCGACGGTCTTCCGGCGCTGGCGGTGATCAAGGGGCACGCCACCCACAGCCAGGAACCGCAATGGTTCACCACGGCGCCGATCCCGGCCATTCGTAAACTGCTGGACAAGGTCGGCTGGAGCGTCGGCGATGTCGACCTGTTCGAAATCAACGAAGCCTTTGCCGTTGTCGCAATGGCGGCGCAGAAGGACCTCGGCATTCCCAGAGAGAAGCTGAACGTCAATGGCGGCGCCTGTGCGCTCGGTCATCCCATCGGCGCCACCGGCGCGCGGCTGATCGTGACGCTGCTGCATGCGCTGGAGGCCCGCAACCTCAAGCGCGGCGTCGCGGCGCTTTGCATCGGCGGCGGCGAAGCGACGGCGATCGCAGTCGAGCGTATCACGCACTGAAATTAGCATGTCCTGAAACGAGGGAACTTGGGCATTTAAGTCGTGCTGCCGATACGGCAGAATGCGACGAATCCGTGCGATCGTTCCGGATAGAATTTCTCCGAGGCTCAATGATCTCGAACTGGCTGTCGGCCACCCTCGCCCGCCGTAACATCCATTACGGCTGGGCGATGGTCGGCGTGACCTTCCTCACCGCGCTGATCACGGCCGGCACCGTCGGCGCGCCCGGCGTCTTCATCGTGCCCTTGCAGAAGGAATTCGGCTGGAGCACGGCGGAAATTTCCTCGGCGCTGTCCATCCGTTTCGTCCTGTTCGGACTGATGGCGCCGTTCGCCGCGGCGCTGATGAACCGCTATGGCCTGCGCAACATTACGCTGTTGGCGCTGCTGATCGTGGTGTCCGGCCTCATCGCGTCGCTGGCGATGACCAAGGTCTGGCACCTGATGCTGCTGTGGGGCGTGGTGATCGGGCTCGGCACCGGAATGACCGCGCTGGTGCTCGGGGCAACCATTGCCGCGCGCTGGTTCGTGGCGCGGCGCGGCCTCGTCGTCGGCATTCTCACCGCGAGCGTCGCGACCGGACAGTTGGCGTTCCTGCCGCTACTGGCAAGCCTGACCGACCATTACGGCTGGCGGATCGCGCTGGCGCTGATCTGCGTGATGCTGGGCGTTGCGGCCTTCGCCGTGCTGATGGTGATGCGCGACCGCCCGAGCGACGTGGGCCTGCGGCCATACGGCGACGAAGGCACCGAGCCGCTGCCGGCGCCGCCGCCCAACACCACGCCAATCATGGCGGCGGCGCTGGGCACCCTGCGCGACGCCTCGAAATCGCGCGTGTTCTGGATCCTGTTCGCCACCTTCTTCATCTGCGGCGCCTCGACCAACGGTCTGATCCAGGTGCACCTGATTCCGATGTGCCTCGATTTCGGCATTCCACAGGTGCAGGCCGCAAGCCTGCTCGCAGCGATGGGCATTTTCGATTTCGTCGGCACCATCGCCTCGGGCTGGCTGTCCGACCGCTACGACAATCGCAAGCTGTTGTTCTGGTATTACGGGCTGCGCGGGCTCTCGCTGCTGTTCCTGCCGTTTTCAGATTTCACGCTCTATGGCCTGTCGCTGTTCGCGGTGTTCTACGGGCTGGACTGGATCGCGACCGTGCCACCGACGGTGCGGCTCACGGCACAGCGGTTCGGCCCGGAGCGCGCGAATCTCGTGTTCGGCTGGATCTTCGCCGGTCATCAACTCGGCGCAGGCGTTGCCGCCTTCGGCGCCGGCCTGTCGCGGACGGTTCTCAACAGCTATCTGCCGGCCTTCTTCGTCGCCGGTGCGCTGTGCCTGGTGGCGGCGTTGATCGTGCTGATGATCTCGCGGCCGAAGCCGGCGGTGGCGGCGGCGTGACCTGGGCAAGCCCTCATCCTGAGGAGCGGCCGCTTGGCCGCGTCTCGAAGGATGGCCACGGGCGAGATCGGGGCCTCATGGTTCGAGACGCGCGAAGACGCGCTCCTCACCATGAGGGACTGAGACCTACGGCCGTATCGACATATTCGACGGCGGACCCACGTTACGAATTGGTTCCGCCAGCCGCGCGAACTCGCACAACAGCGAACGCGTCTTGCGTGGATCGATCACTTCCTCGACCCAGAATTTCTCGGCCGAACGGAACGGCGAGCGCAGCTTGTTGAGGCGGTCCTCGATCTCTTTCAGTTTCGCGGCCGGATCGTCGGCGGCGTCGATATCGGCGCGATAGGCGGCTTCGATGCCGCCTTCCAGCGGAAGCGAGCCCCAATAGGCCGACGGCCAGGCATAGCGCATCGAATAGCGGTTGGCCGGCTGATGCACGACGCCGGCGACGCCGAACGCGTTGCGCACGATGATGGTGCACCATGGAACGGTCGACTGGTTCACCGCGGCCATCGCACGCACGCCGTGGCGGATGGTCGCCGACTTCTCGGCTTCGAGCCCGATCATGAATCCCGGGCAATCCATCAGGTAAACGACAGGCAGGTGGAAGGTCTCGGCGAAATCGACCCAGCGCACCACCTTCTGGCACGCCTCCGCCGTCCACGAC
>DAIMKE010001194.1:0-2531 GCA_036721875.1 Bradyrhizobium sp.
AACGGGAACAGCAGGATTAGCACGAAGCAGGCCAGCGGCAAATAGATCATCATCACCCGCCGCGCGCGCGAATCCCACGACATCGTATCCGGCGTGGCGCTGGCGACGTTACTGTTGCCCGGTGAGGCGGCTACGTCAGTCATTGGCTTCTCCCTGCTGCCATTTGCGGCGCGCGAGGCCGAAGTAGCTGAACAACGTTGCGAACACGAGGAACGGAATCATCGACACCGCGATCGCGGCACCCTCTCCGAGTTCGCCGCCGGCGATGCCGCGCTGGAAGGCGAGTGTTGCCAGCAGATGGGTCGAGTTGACCGGTCCGCCGCGGGTGATGGCGTAGACGAGCTGGAAGTCGGTGAAGGTGAAGATGATCGAGAACGTCATCACGATGGCGAGGATCGGCATCATCATCGGGAAGGTGATGTAGCGGAAGCGCTGCCAGGCGCTGGCGCCATCCAGCATCGCCGCCTCGTAGAGCGAGGGCGAGATGGTCTGCAGTCCCGCCAGCAGCGAGATCGCAACGAAGGGGATGCCGCGCCAGATGTTGGCCGCGATCAGCGAGAACCGCGCCGCCCACGGCGTTCCCAGGAAGTCGACATTGGTGGTGCGGACACCCAGCACGTCGACCAGCAGATAGGAGATGATCGAGAATTGCGGATCGTAGATCCACCAGAACGCCAGCGCGGAGAGCACCGTGGGTACGATCCACGGCAGCAGCACAATGGCGCGCAGCAGGCTCTTGAGCGGAAAGTGGTTGTTGAGCAGCAGCGCCAGCCAGAAGCCGAGCGCGAACTTTCCGAACGTCGCGACCGCGGTGTAGAACACGCTGTAGAACACCGCGCCCCACCACAGGGGATCGGTAAACAAATACTGGAAATTCTCGAAGCCGATGAAGACGCCGCTCCTGCCGATCGTGGTATCGGTGAAGGCGAGCCACACGCCGAGCCCGAGCGGGTAGGTGAGGAATACCCCGAGCAGCCCGAGCGCCGGCGTCAGGCACATCACGATCAGGAACGGTTTGTAGTCGAGCAGGCGCGCGATCCAGCCCGGTTGCCGGTGCGCGACGGCGCGCGAAGATAGTGTAGTTACAGACATCAATATTTTCCCGATGCGAGCTACGTGAGGCCGTCATTGCGAGCGAAGCGAAGCAATCCATGTCTCGTTGGATTGCTTCGTCGCGATGCTCCTCGCAATGACGTCCGCTCTTGCCGGCCGTTACCGGCCCTGTCGCCGGAAATACCGCTTCGCACGCTGCTCGGCTTCCGCGGCGGCGGTTTCCGGGGTCGAGGCGCCGGTCGCCACCGCCGCGCACATCTGGATCAGTACGTAATCGGCGCTGACCGCCCCGGTTGCGGTCGAGATTGGACCCTTGTAGCCATCGTAGTAGGTGCTGTTCATGGTGTCCTTGAAGATCTTGACCTTGGGATCTTCGGACCAAACCTTGGCTTCGGCGTAAGCCGCAAGCGGTTGCGACCAGTAGCCGGAGTTGGCGTTGAGCCACGGCTCATACTGATCCTTTTCCAGCATGTATTGCAGGAATGCCTTGGCGGCGTTGGGATACTGGCTGTGCTTGAACAGCATCGCATTCAACGTCAGGCCCGCCATCGGCGAAATCTTGGCGAGGCCCTTCGGCAGCAGCTGATGCTCGCTGTCCTCGGCAATCGCCTTGGTCGCCGGATCGTTCTTCAGCGAGAAATACAGCGAGACGCCGTTGGCGGTCAGCGAGATTTCCTGCGCGGAGTAGGCGCGGTTGTTGCTGACGTCGTTCCAGGACGGCGTGCCGGCGATGAAGGTCGGGAAAAGTTCCTTGACCCATTTCAGCGCGGCGATGGTCTCCTTGCTGTTGATGGTGACGTTGCCTTCCTCATCGAGCAGGGAAGCGTTGTGTGACCACAGCGCCCAGTTGGCGAAGCCGTTGCCGTCGCCCTTGGCGTTGCCGAGCGCAAAGCCCGCCGGCTTGCCGGCCTTGTTCAGCTTGCGGCAAAGATCGAGGATTCCTGCATGATCTTCCGGCACCTTGTCGAACCCGACAGATTGCAGGATCGACTTGCGGTAAATCAGCGGACCGGCGGTGGCGCCGAACGGCAAGCCGATCCAGGTGTTGCTCTTGCTCTTCTTGCCGTAAGTCTGTGCCAGCGGCAACCAACCGCCGTAGCGCTTGCCCAGATAGTCCGCCACGTCAGTCAGTTCGACCAGCTTGTCGACATAGATGTGCGGCGCGTCCGAGAAGCCGATGATCATGTCGGGGCCGGCGCCGGAATTCGACGTCACCGCGGTCTGCTGGTTGATGTCTTCCCAGCCGACGAAGTCGACCTTGACCTCGACGCCGGTCTCCTTGCTGAACTTGGCCGCATTGGCGCGGAACACGTCCTCATCCGCTTGCACGAATCGAACCGGCCGCAGCATGCGCAAGGACGCGCCTTTTTCGATCGCGAATTTGGGGGCCGGGACGTCGGCAGCCTTGATGGCGGAGGTGGTCTGGGCCGAAGCGCCGGTCGCCGCCAGCGCGGCGGCGGATACGCCCAGAGCCAACG
>DAIMKE010001195.1:0-2530 GCA_036721875.1 Bradyrhizobium sp.
TTCCAATCGAAACTCTTGAGTTCGCGGCCACAAACCTGCGCCAAAAACGCGACGATTCCATTAACCGCACTATCCGCAAAAACGGGCAAATGTGCCAGCCTTTGCACGCCCGTTCGGCGCTGCGGGAGGCCGGCTGTGGCTTTTATGCCGCAAAGTTTGCGGCTTCTGGTTGATTTATGGGCATGGATAGGCTGCCGTCAGTTCAGGGACATGCCCACGCCGCGCCGATGCCGCAAATATGGATCGCCGGTTAATGCGCCGGTCATCCAGCGCTTGCCAGAATCGGGTTAGTGCGGCTGGCTGGCCACAGCGTTTTTCAGGCGAACCCGGTGCCGGTTTGTGTCAGGAAAACGCACCAAAACAAGCGACTGCACCCGTTCCGGAGTTCCCCATGCTGTCGGTCTATGTTCCTTCTGAATCCAGCCTGAAAAAGCTCCCGGAGACGGCCACGGCGGCATTGCCGGACAATGTGGTCTGGATCGACCTCGTCAATCCCACGGCCGAGGAGGACCGCGCGGTGGAGCGGCTTGCCGGTATCGCGGTGCCGACCCGGGAAGACATGCAGGAAATCGAGATTTCCAGCCGGCTCTATATCGAGAACGGCGCCCGCTATATGACCGCGACCCTGATGTGCCAATCCGACACCGATATGCCCAGGATCACGCCGGTCACCTTCATCCTGGCCGGTCACCGCCTGGTGACCGTGCGGTACGATATGCCGAAGCCGTTCGCTCTGGTCGAGCACAAGCTCGCCCGGTCATGCCTGCCGGGGATCTCGGGCGAGATGGTGCTGATGGAATTGCTCGACGCGGTGATCGACCGCTGCGCCGACATTCTGGAGCGCGCCGGCGCCGATGTCGATCAGGTCTCCCACGACATCTTCGAGCCCGAAAGCGAACGCCATGGCCAGGCCAAGCGCTATTCGCAGATCCTGATCACGATCGGGCGCAAGGGCGACCTGGTCTCGAAGGTTCGTGAGAGCCTGGTTTCGATCGGCCGTGTCGTCACCTTCCTGTCGGCGGTCGTGGAAGGCATCAAATGGTCCAAGGACATGCGCGAGCAACTCAAGACCATGCAGCGCGACGTATCTTCGCTGACCGACCACGCCTCCTATCTCTCCAGCAAGATCACGTTTACGCTCGACGCCATGCTCGGCGTCGTCAATCTCGAACAGAACAACATCATCAAGCTGTTCTCGGTGATGGCGGTCGTGCTGATGCCGCCGACCCTGATCGCCTCGATCTACGGCATGAATTTCAGGGCGATGCCGGAACTCGAATGGCCGCATGGTTACCCGATGGCATTGTTAATGATGCTCATGGCAGCGGTGCTGCCGTACTTTTTCTTCAGATGGAAAAAGTGGCTGTAAACCAGCATTGCTGCGTGCGATGCGCCTCAATTCCACCGCTAAAATTTGAGCGGTGCGCTGAACGAATGATCGAAGCTTGTCTGCGATAAGGTGTTCTCAGGCCGCGAGGACACCATGGTTGAGAAACACATAACGTCACGCAACGTCATCGATTTTGCGCGCTACCAGCAGGGCCGCGTCGTTGGCAATGTGCAGGCGTTCTCGGCGCGGCTTTGCCGGCACTGCGGTGCGGCGCTGGCGGATGGCGAGAACGAGGACGAGTGCTCGAGCACGTTCAATGTCGAGGCGTCTGCGCTGCGCATGGCGCAGCGAAAGTTTTACGCGGAGTGAATCGCAGACTTTCGAGTTCGCGCAGGATGGGTAGAGCGAAGCGAAACCCATCGATTCATGTGTGCGGAGAGATGATGGGTTTCGCTTCGCTCTACCCATCCTACGAAATTGCGCTCAACGCGTCCTAAACGTGCTGCCCACCATTGATGTGAATTTCGGCGCCGTTCACGTACGAGCTGGTTTCCGTGCACAGCACATAGATGATCTTCGCGACCTCGTCGGGCGTCCCTAACCGGTGCATCGGGATCTGCTGTTCGACGATCTTGTCGGTGCCCGGCGACAGGATCGAGGTGTCGATCTCGCCCGGCGCGATCGCGTTGACGCGCACGCCGACGCGGCCGAAGTCGGAGGCCATCTCGCGCGTCAGCGCGGCGAGCGCCGCCTTCGACGTCGCGTAGGCCGCGCCCGCGAACGGGTGCACGCGCGAGCCGGCGATCGAGGTGACGTTCACCACCGCGCCCCTGGCCTGCTTCAACTCCTCGATCAGCCCGCGCGCGATCATGATCGGCGCGAAGAAGTTGACGTGGAAAACGTGCGTCCACGTGTCGATATCGGTATCCATGGTGCCGAGCCGGCTGCCGCCCGTGCCCTTCGGCGAGATCGCGGCGTTGTTGACCAGCGCATGCAGTTCGTCGTTTTCCAGCCGCTGACGGATCTCGGAAATCGCGCGCGTGGTGTCTTTGGGGTCGCCGAGATCGACCTCGATGTGATCTTCCGGCCCCGCGCCCCACGGGCAGACTTCCGGGAAGGCATGCCGCGAGCAGGTGATGACCCGCCAGCCGGCGGAGGAGAAGCGGATCGCGGTGGCATGGCCGATCCCGCGGCTGGCGC
>DAIMKE010001196.1:0-2528 GCA_036721875.1 Bradyrhizobium sp.
AAGAATTCCTCGCCAAAAACCTCTATCATGGCCTGCTGTAAATCGTGATGTTCTAGCCTGAACCGGCCTTGGATCGGGTAATCAGCAGTTACCCCGAGCAGCGAGCACAGTCGAACGTATACGTCCAGCGGCATTCGCGCCTTTTTATACATGTAGTTTTGCAGGCTGCGATACGGAATATCCAGCGACTTCGCGAGATCGGCTAGCTTCAATTTACGCCGCGCCATGATAGCGCGCAGCGCTTCAACAATGTCTGATTCTGATACATCGACCATTGACAACACCAAATTCTGGTGCATTTAATGACAAATGCACCATACGATACTCAAACCTCGAACCGCTTCGATCGTGATCGGATCGCAAGATACTTATCTCGCGGTCCGAGCGGCGCTTGTAGCTCGCGGCACCACACTAAACGCGTGGTGTAAGGTCAACAGCCTTAACAGGCAAACCGTCGAAAAGGCGCTCAAAGGCCTCAGGCATAGCCGTAACGGCGCCCAGATAAGGCAGAGGCTCGTGGACGAGCTTTTCGGACGGTCGGCCGCGTGATGGCTTACATCACCCTGCCAGAACTGGCGGAGCTGGCGGGCATATCCGAGAGGGCGGCGGAAAAGGCCGTCGCACGTTCGCGTCGAGAGGCTGGCTACCGCTGGCGAGATGTTGTCCTTGTCAGTCGAACTGTTTGCGGTCGTGGCGGCCGCTCGGGCCTCTGCTATCAGGTCCGCGTCGATAGCCTACCGGCCGAGCTTCAACGTCGCTTCAACGAGCTTTACGGCGAGCCGGCGCCGCAGCTCTTCGACGGCCTTAAGGGCTATGAGGAGCGGGAGTTTCGCCGCCACGTCATCGCTGATGCTCTCGCCCATCCCAAAGGATCGATCGAGCGTGGCGAGGCCATCCGGCGGGCGGCTGCGCAGGAGCGGTGGCGCCCTGGGCGCAAGCCCTTCCATGTATCCGAGCGGTCGATTCAGCGCTGGCTAGACGCAGCTGAGAAGCACGGTGATGCCGGCCTCGGCCGCCGCAAGCGGGCTGATGCTGGTGAAGCAGCAGTCATCCTCTCCCGCGCCTGGGACAAGGCCGTGCCGTTCGACGACGAGACGAAGAACCGGATCGCGGAGGAGCTGCGCCAGCATGTGCGCGGTCTGACAAAGAAGGGCATCAGCGGCTCACAGCTGAAGCTGCTGGCCAGCACGAAGCTCGCCACGCTCACGCGCCAGGCCGGCTTCGAGCCGGGCGAAGGCGCCCGCTTCTGCGAGGTTCCGCAGCCCTTCCTGGAGCGTGAGAAGCACTTTCGCAACGTCTACAAGTTCAACACCGATCGGAAGGCGCATGACGACGAGCGGCGGGCACGCGTGCGCCGGACCCGCGACGGCCTCATGCCGATGGATATCGTCTTCGCGGACATCCATCCGATCGACATCTACTGCACCCGCAATGACGGCTCGCTGGCGACGCCGCGCGGCATCTCTTGGCTCGACTCCGCGACCAACCGCATCTTCATGGATGTGGTGCTGCTGGAGAAAGGCGAGGGCATCACGAATGCCCATGTCATCGGCAGCTTCATGCGGATGGTCCGGGAGTGGGGCTGTCCCCGCGCGCTCTATTACGACAACGGCTCCGAATACAATTGGATGGCTTTCGTCGGCGATGCTCTGAAGCTGATCGACCAACAGGCGAGAAGCTACTTCGACCGGATCGAACCATGGGCTGAGCGCCGTTCCAACATCGTCCAGTCGCTTCCTTACAATGCCCCAGCAAAGCCAATTGAAGGCATCTTCAAGGTGCTGGAGCAGGGCTACTTCCGGCACATTCCCGGTTGGGTCGGCGGCGACCGTATGCGGAAGAAGACGGCGAATGTGGGCAAGGAGCCCGAGCCGTTTCCCGGCAGCTTCGACGAGCTGCGCGGCGTGATCCAGGCTCAGCTCGCCTCCTACCATGCGATGCCGTCCGGCAAGCGCAGCTCGCTCAAAGGCCTGTCACCTAATGGCTCACTGTCAAAGGCAATCGGCGCCGGGTGGGGCATGACCATGGTGAATCCCGATGCCTTCCGGATAGCGTTCTCTCGGCCGGAGCCGAGGAAGCTGCATCAGGGCGCGATCCGTTATGGCGGCCGCGTTTGGACCAGTGACGCGCTCATGGCGCATCAGGGCAACAGCGTCACGCTGTTGGTTCCTCACTATGAGGAACCCGGACGTCTCGCGGTCCTCGACGATCGCGACCGCTTCCTGTGCTGGGTCGAACCGGACGTCCCGTTTGGCTTTCTCGAAACCGATGGTGCACGCGAGAGCGCCAGGCGCGATCGGCTCCAGCGGCAATCCCTGCGCGACCTCGACCGATCGGCGCCCGAGCTCGACGTTCTGGAGGAGCGGCGGGTTGCCCTTGCTGCGCTGCCGGCGCCCTTGCCCGCGCCGATCGTCGCGACCATCGGCCCGGCCGAGGAGCATCGCGAACTGGTCGAAGGCATGCGCGAGACATCTACGGAACGTGCGGACCGGCAGAACCGCGAAGCCCAAAACCACCTGAAACAGCGT
>DAIMKE010001197.1:0-2527 GCA_036721875.1 Bradyrhizobium sp.
TGCCGGCATCGACAATCCGCTGTTCTACCGTGACAACACCATGATGCTGCTCGGCGACGCCAAGAAGGTCACCGAGAACATCGTCAAGGGAATGTAATCCGGCCCGCGGGAAATCATGACCGCGCTGAAATGGCTCCTGATTGTCGTCTCAGCCGGTTATATCTGCGCGCTCGTTGCGCTGTTCTTCGCGCAACGCTCGTTCCTGTTTCCGATTCCTACTGCCGAACGTGCGGCCCCACAGGCAGCCGGCTTCCCGGAAGCGCAGGAGCATGTCCTGACCACGGCGGACGGTGAAAAAGTCGTCGTCTGGCATGTCCCGGCGAAGCCCGGCCATCCCGTCGTCCTCTACTTCCACGGCAATGGCGATTTCCTCGCCGGCTTCTTTGGCCGCTTCCGCGACATCATCGCCGATGGGACCGGGATCGTCGCGTTGTCCTATCGCGGCTATGCGGGTTCGAGCGGGCAGCCGAGCGAGCGCGGATTGCTGCAGGATGCCGCTGCAGCCTACGCCTTTTCGACGGCGCGATACAGTGCGGACCAGATCGTCGTCTGGGGCTTTTCGCTCGGTACCGGCGTTGCGGTGGCGCTGGCGGCCGAGCAACCAATCGGAAGGCTGATCCTGGAAGCGCCGTTTACGTCGACCGCGGATGTCGCGGCATCGGCGTTCTGGTTCGCGCCGGTCCGGCTGCTGATGCGGGATCAATTCCGGTCAGACGAGCGCATCACGCGGGTCAGCGTTCCGCTGCTGGTCATGCACGGCAGCGACGATCTCGCCATTCCCCTCCGGTCCGGCGAGGGGCTGTTTGCTCTTGCCCGTGAGCCGAAGCAGTTCGTCCGGTTTCCCGGGGGCGGGCACGAGAATCTCGGCAGTTTCGGCGCGATCGAAACAGCGCGGCAGTTCATCAACGCCGCGAAAGGCTGACGCCAGCGGTGGTTTGCTGCATAGTCCGCCCGCAGTGAAATGCAGGGAATCAATGGCATGAGTGCGCACGGCCCGATGCCGAAATCGTCGTGGATCTTTCCCATGGTGGCGGTGGCGCTGTTTGGTGCCGTTACCGTCACCGGTTACGAGTTCACGCCATCGGCGGGCGGGCTGGTGTTCGCGGTGGTGCTGCTTGCCGTCCTGTTCGGCACCGTGTTCGCGGCCGTGCATCACTCCGAGGTCATCGCCGAGCGGATCGGCGAGCCCTATGGCACGTTGCTGCTGACCCTTGCGGTAACGATCATCGAGGTGGCGCTGATTGCGACCATCATGCTTGGCGAAAAGCCGGTGCCGGCACTGGCGCGGGACACCGTGTTTGCGGTGGTGATGATCGTCTGCAACGGCCTGGTCGGCCTGTGCATCTTCATCGGCTGCCTGCGCTACCGCGAGCAGGATTTCCAGGTCTCGGGCGCTAACCTGTATCTCAGCGTGCTGTTCGTGCTGGCGACGATCACGCTGGTGATGCCGAACTATACCATGACGACGCCCGGGCCGGTCTATTCGGCGGCCCAACTCGCCTTCGTCGACGTGGTCACGCTCATGCTCTACGGCGTGTTCCTCTACACGCAGACCATCCGGCATCGCGATTACTTCATCCAGGGCGGCGCGAGCGACCCCGGTGACAGCGCGCCCCTGTCGAACCGGATGCTGGCGCTCAGCATTGCGCTGTTGCTCGTCTCCCTGCTTGCCGTGGTGCTGCTGGCCAAGAAGTTTTCGCTGGTGGTCGATGTCGGGACGGCGATGATCGGAGCGCCGCCGGCATTCGCTGGCGTGCTGGTCGCGCTTCTGATCCTGCTGCCGGAAGGGGTCAGCGCCGTTGGCGCGGCGCGGAGCAATGACCTGCAGAAGAGCATCAACCTCGCGCTCGGATCGTCGCTGGCGACCATCGGGCTCACCATTCCGGCGGTCGGTGTGGCGACTTATGCGCTCGACAAGGAACTCGTGCTCGGGCTCGACGGTCCCGGGACGGTACTGCTGCTGCTCACGTTCGCCCTGAGCATGCTCACCTTCGGTACCGGCCGCACCAATATCCTGTTCGGCCTGGTGCACATGGTCGTGTTCGCCGTCTTCCTGTTCATGGTGCTGGTGCCGTGAACCAGCCGAAAGCGTAGGGCAGGACGGCACTGCCGATCGCCCGGTTCTCAGGGGAGATGGAACGCGCTATGCAGGAGGCTTCAGTTTGGGTCCCGATCGGAGAACAACAACATGCTCAGCGCCAAATCCGACGTGCAGGTCGACACTCCCGAGGTCCGCGTCACCGAGTGGCGGCTGGCGCCGGGCAGCGCCACCGGCCATCACACTCACGGGATGGACTATGTCATCGTCCCGGTGACCTCGGGCGAAATGACCATCGTCGCGCCGGGCGGCGAACGCTCCAAGGCGCAGCTCGCGGTCGGGAAATCCTATTTCCGCAAGGCCGGCGTCGAGCACGATGTTCTCAACGAGACGGCCAGCGAGATCGTGTTTCTGGAGGTCGAGCTGAAGCCCTGATCGCCAAGTGGGCCCCAAAACCGGCGCCCACTTGGCGGCCGCCCCTTCCTGGCG
>DAIMKE010001198.1:0-2527 GCA_036721875.1 Bradyrhizobium sp.
TGAACAGGAACGACCCCATGCCGCTCATGTCACGCTTGGTGGTGTAGCCGTAGAGGCTCAGCGCGCCGAAGGTCGCCGCGGTGATGAAGAACACCCGCACGATCGAGGTGTGGGTGTACACCAGGAAGATCGACGACAGCGAGATGCCCATCAGCGCCGCGAACACCCAGAACAGCATCTGGGCGGTCGCGGGCCGCAGCCGGTTGATGCCGGCCGAGATCGCGAACACCATCACCAGCGGGGCGAGGATGAACAGCCACTTCAGCGGGCTGACATACATCGCGTAACCGAACGGCGTCAGGAAGGCGTTGCCGAACTTGGCGGCGGCGCCGGCCTGATCGGTGGTCACGGCGGCCATGTAGACGCCGAGCGCCGCCAGGCCGGTGATGGCCAGGCCGATGCTCATGTAGTTGTAGATGCGCAGCATGTAGGAGCGCAGACCGGCGTCGACGGTCGCGGCATCAACGCGCCCGGCGGCCCGGCCGAAAGGAGAAGCGTAGTTACGGTCTAGGTCCGACATGGTCGAATTCCCGTTGGTTGCCCGGCCGCCCGCAAGGGTTTGCGGCGCCGGTTAGATTTCCATCTCAGTTATCCCGGTTTGCAGACGTTACGCCTGGGTCATCAAGCTTGGGTCATCAAACCGGCCACTGAACTTGGCTGGTATGTGGGAAACTAACACATTCAGTGCAAGCTTCCACGCGCGGCTGAATGTCGCTTCTGCCTGTCATTCCCTAACAAAAGCAGCGTTAACTGCGCCTTTCTGCCGCTACATTTTGTCACAAATTCCGCAACACGCTGGCCGGCTTCTGGTTCAGGGCCAGCAACGTCCCGGCGAGTCCGAGACCTACCGTGACGATCAGGGCGGCTGCGACCACGCCCGCGGCGCTGCCGGCTTGCCAAACGAAACTCAGGGTCATCAGCCGTGTGACGATCAGCCACGCTGCGATCGAACCTGCGATAATGCCGAACACCGCCGTGGCCAATCCGATCATCAGGTATTCCAGCGCATAGGCGCCGAGCAGGCGCGCACGCGTCGCGCCGAGGGTCTTGAGGATCACCGCGTCGTAGACCCGGTGGCGATGGCCAGCGGCAAGCGCGCCGCCCAGCACCAGGATGGCCGATATCAGCGTCACCGCGCTGGCGCCACGGATGGCGAGCACCAAGTTGGTGACCACGGTGCCGATGGTGTCCAGAGCCTCGCGGACCCGTACGCTGGTCACTGTCGGAAAGGCATCGGCTACCTGCTTGACGATCCGGGCGTCGCCGGCCGCGTCCGGATGGGCCTCGGAGAGGGTCGCGACATGGCTGTGCGGCGCGCCCTTGAAGGCGTTGGGCGAGAACACCAGCACGAAATTGATGCCGAGCCCCTGCCAGTCGACGTTGCGCAGGTTGCTGATCCGGGCCGGAATGTCGCGGCCGAGCACGTTCACGATGATCTCGTCGCCGATCTTGAGCTTCAATCCGTCCGCGATCTTCTTTTCCATCGAGACCAGCGGCGGACCCTTGTAGTCTGCGCTCCACCATTCGCCCTCGACCACTTTCGAGCCTCTGGGAACCTCGTTGGTGTAGGTCAGGCCGCGGTCGCTCTGCAGCACCCACTCGGAATCCTGCGCCGGCTTGAGTTCGTCCGCCTTGACGCCGCGGGCGCCGACGATGCGCCCGCGCAGCATCGGGACGTCCTCCACCGTCGATTCCGGCGCCACCTTCTTGAGGAACTCGCCGAAGCGGTCGGCGTCGGCGGTCGGAATGTCGATGAAAAAGAACGACGGCGCGCGCTCCGGCAGCGCGGCCATGAACTGCCGGCGCAGATTGCCGTCGATCTGGGTGATGGTGACCAGCACCGCGAGCCCGAGACCGAGCGACATCGCGACCGAGGGCGTCAGCGCGCCGGGCCGATAGATATTGGCGATCGCCAGCCGCAACATGGTGATGCGGCTCCGGGGCATCCGGCGCGCCAGCGCCATCAGTCCGGCGGCGACGCCGCGCAGCAGCGCGAATACCGCGACCGAGGAGGCGACGAACACGGCCGCGATCCGCTTGTCGTAGGCAAGGCCGATCGCCACCGCGATCAGGAGCGTAATCACTGCCGCCATCAGCGCGAGATAACCCCAGCGCGGCCGATGCCATTCGCGGGCAACCTCCTCGCGGAACAGCGCCGCAACCGGCACGTCGTGGACCCGGCCGAGCGGCCATAGTCCGAAGGCGAGCGCCGTGAGCAGGCCGTATACGAACGACAGCGCCAGTTCGTCCGCGTGCAGGGCCGGGATCACCGGCAATGGCAGCAGCTTGCCGAACAGGCCGACGATAATGAACGGCAGCGCCGCGCCGGCCACAAGCCCGATCACCGAGCCGACCCCGGCGAGCAGGATCACCTGCGTCAGGTAGATGGTGAAGACGTCGCGGCCGGTCGCACCGAGCGCCTTGAACGAGGCGATCACGTCGCGGCGGCGGTCGATGTGGCTCTTGACTGCGTTGGCGACGCCGACGCCGCCGACCAGGAGCGCAGCGAGGCCGACCAGCGTCAGGA
>DAIMKE010001199.1:0-2522 GCA_036721875.1 Bradyrhizobium sp.
GTGCCGGCGGGATCGCGCGGGCGCGTCAGCACGCTCGCAATGACATCCTCGATCTTTTTCCTGAACGCCGGCGAGGCCGAGATCACCCGCGCCCGCGTCAGCGCCATGTGCTCCCAGGTCCAGGCTTCGCGCTCCTGGTAATCGGCAAAGGAATCGATCCGCGACGCCACCGGCCCGGCGCGGCCCGACGGCCGCAGCCGCATGTCGACGTCGTAGAGCACACCGTAATTCGTCCGCGTCGTGAACGCCGAGATCAGCCGCTGCGTCAGTCGCGCAAAATACTGCGCGCCGTGCAGCGACCGCTCGCCGTCGGAGTCGGGACTGTCGTGCTCGAAGTCATAAAGCAGGATCAGATCGAGGTCGGAGGATGCCGTCATCTCGCGGCTGCCAAGCCGGCCCATCGCCAGGATCGCGGTCTCCTGCCCCTTGATGCGGCCATATTGGGCCGCGAACTGCTCGGTGACGAGGCCGTGCACGGTGTGCACGATGCCCTCGGCGACGTCGGCAAAGGCCACGCTGGCCTGCTGGGCGGAAACCGTGCCGGAGAGAATCCGCGTGCCGATCAGGAACAGGCTCTCCTGGCCGAACAGCCGCAGGCGATCGAGGAAGTCTTCATAGGAACTGGCGTCCTTCAGCGTCGCCGCGAGGCGCGTGGACAGTTCCTTCTGGTCCGGCATGGCACCGAAGAAACGCGGATCGATCAGCCCGTCCATGATCTGCGGCTGGCGCGCCAGCATGTCGCCGAGCCGCGGCGCGGCCCCCAGAATTAGCGCCACCAGGGCTACGAGATCGCGATTCTCCCGGAGGAGAGAAATCAGCCGGCCGCCGCGCTGCAACGCGCCGAGAAAACGGTCGAACGCGGTGACGGCGTCGTCGGGGTCTTCGGCATGCGCGATGCCGTCGATCAATCCGGGAATGAACTCGATGAAGGCCGCCTTGGTCGCCTCGTTACGGAGCGCGCGGTAGTTGCCTTCGACCCAGAGCTGCAGCGTGCCGGCCACCATGACCGGCTTCTTGAAGCCGAGCGACGCCAGATGTTCGAGCAAGCGCGGATCGTCGGGTCCGCCGCCGTAGTTGACCTGAGGCAGTTTCTCCGAGCCGGTCGGATCGCCCTCGAACAGCTTGCTGTAGTGGCCCTGCACGATGTTCAGATGGCCGAGCAAATCCTTGGCGAAGGCCGCCCGATTCTCGTAGCCGAAGAAGTTTGCAAAACGCTCGATGGCCTCGGCGTCGTCGGGCAGCGCATGGGTCTGCTCGTCCGCGATCATCTGCAGCCGGTGCTCGACCCGGCGCAGAAACTCGTAAGCGACAGCCAGTTCGTCGCGCGCCTGAAAGGTGATCCAGTTGCTGGCCGCGAGAATCTCGAGCGCGGCCAGCGTGGGGCGCACCCGCAGCTGCGGATGACGGCCACCGGCGATCAATTGCTGCGTCTGCGCGAAGAACTCGATCTCGCGGATGCCGCCGCGGCCGACCTTGACGTTATGGCCCTCGACTGCGATCTCGCTCTGGCCGCGATAGGTCTGCATCTGCCGCTTCATGTCGTGGACGTCGGCGAGCGCGGCAAAATCCAGGTGCTTGCGCCAGACGAAGGGGGCAAGTTCGGCGACCAGCGCCTCGCCCGCTTTGGCGTCGCCGGCGCACGGCCGCGCCTTGATCATTGCCGCGCGTTCCCAGGTCCGCCCTTCGCGCTCGTAATAGTGCAGCGCCGCGTCGGTCGAAATCGCGACCTGTGTCGAGGCAGGATCAGGCCGCAAACGCAGGTCGACGCGAAACACGTAACCCTCGCCCGAGCGTTGCTGCAGCAGGCGCGCGAGCGCCTGCGTGACGCGCACGAAGAACGGCGCCGGCTCGATGTCGGCGACCAGCGAGGTCGCAGCAGGATCGAAAAAAACGATGAGATCGATGTCGCTGGAATAGTTCAGTTCGCCCGCGCCCATCTTGCCCATGGCCAGCACGATCAGGCCGGAGCCCTCCTCCGGCATGTCGTCATTGGCCGCCGTCATCCGGCCGCGCGCCACCTCCTGGCGCAACAGGAAACGCAGCGCCGTCTGCACGGAAACGGTCGCAAGATCGGTCAGCGCCGCCGTCACCCGCATCACCGGCCAGACCCCGCCGATGTCGCACAGGGCGATCAGCAGCGCGGCTTCCGACTTCATCCGGCGAAGCAGATGCATGACGTCGGCCTCGGCTGCAGCGGCCAGCACGTCGCCCGAGGTCTTTTCGATCAGCGCAGCGAGATGCTGTTCCGGGTCGCTCGCCAGCAACCGGCCCAGCCGTGCGGCATCGGCGCGGATCAGGTCGAACAGATAGGGCGAAAACTCGACGATGCCGAGCAGAATGGCCCGGGCGAACGGGCGATCCAGCCACGCGCCGATGACAGCCGACTGCTCGGGTTCGAGCTCGGCGAGCCATTCTCCCAGGCGCGCTTCGGCATTGCTGGCAGCAGTGATGTGCGGCCCGCTGACGAACCGCGCGGCCAATGCGGAGGAATTCATGCCACCTTCTGTGGCACATCCGGCGTT
>DAIMKE010001200.1:0-2519 GCA_036721875.1 Bradyrhizobium sp.
GGCCGGAACATGGCGCTCGCCGCGTTGGTTCCAACCGCTGCTGCCGGTCATCGATCTTGCCGGGCGCTTGCCTGCAATGTCATCCTGCGTTCTTCCAACGGAGCGGGAGTTATGTCTCTCTGGACCTGCGAAACCTGCGGCGCTCAATTTCCCTCACGCGGAGCACCGCCCGGCTCCTGCCCGATTTGCGAGGACGAGCGGCAATTCGTGAACTGGAAGGGGCAGACCTTTCTGACGCGCGAGGAGCTCGCGCGGACGCACCAGGTCGTGGGACGAGACGATCTCGGCCTCACCGGCATCGGGATGGAGCCGAGCTTTGCCATCGGGCAGCGCGCACTGCTGGTGCCTCAAGACGACGGCTGCGTGATGTGGGATTGCATTCCACTCGCATCCGATGAGGCCATCCAGTACGTCGCGGCACTCGGCGGGTTGAAGGCCATCGCGATCTCGCATCCGCATTACTACGGCGCGGTCGCCGACTGGAGCGACACGTTCGGCGGCGTACCGGTCTATCTGCATGCCGACGATCGCGCCTTCGTCACACGGCCTCATCCGGCGATTGTGCACTGGACCGGCGAAAGCCATCGCATCTCCGACGACGTGCTGCTGCTGCGCACCGGCGGCCACTTCCCGGGTGCCACCGTGCTGCACTATGCGCGCGGTGCGGAGGGCAAGGGCGCGCTGCTCACCGGGGACGTCGCCCAGGTGACGATGGACCGGCGCTTCGTCAGCTTCATGTATTCCTACCCGAACTACATGCCGCTCAACGCCGCCGCGGTACGGCGGATCGCGGCAGCGGTCGAGCCGTTCGCCTTCGACCGGATCTACGGAGCCTGGTGGGGCCGCAACATCGCCGCGGGCGCCAAGGCCGCCTTTGCGGCGTCGGTGGCGCGCTATCTGTCCGCCATCGCCTGAGCGGGTGTACGGATCGGATTTATCTTGCCGGCTTCTAATAACTGTACTAAAAGTACAATTATAAATCTGATGCAACGACGCATCGGCGGGGGCCGGCATGATCGATGCATCGCGCAAGCCACAGGGGTTTTGCGACCTCCGTGACGGGAGCTGTATGCATGACGGCGCAGCGTGACTATGAGGTTTTCGAAGCCGGCGACGTCTTGCTCCAGTGCGGGACCGTCTTTCCCTCGCTGAAGCTCGCCTACAAGACCTATGGCGAGCTGAATGCGGCCAGGGACAACGTCATCCTCTATCCGACCTCGTTCAGCGCGCAGCACATTGATACTGAATGGCTGATCGGGCCGGACCGCGTACTCGATCCCACGCGTTATTTCATCATCATCCCGAACCTGTTCGGCAACGGCCTGTCGTCCTCGCCCTCGAATACGCCCGCGCCCTTCCCCGAGGTGACCTATCACGATGCCATCGCGGTTCAGCACCGGCTGCTCATTGAGCGCTTCGGCATCTCGAAGCTGGCCCTGGTCTATGGCTGGTCGATGGGCGGGATGCAGGCCTATCACTGGGCGGCGCTGCACCCTGACATGGTCGCGCACGCCTCGGTCGTCTGCGGCAGCGCCCGTTGTGCACCCTACAACTACGTGTTCCTGGAAAGCGTGAAGGCCGCGCTCACTGCCGACCCTGCCTTTCGCGATGGCCGCTTCGCCGAAAAGCCCGTCGCCGGCTATCGCGCCATGGGGCGCGTCTATGCCGGCTGGGCGATGTCGCACGGCTTCTATCGTGACGAGCTCTGGCGTGAGGTCGGCTTCACCTCGCTCGAGGACTATCTCGTCCGTGCCTGGGACGCGACATTTGCGCGGCGCGACGCCAACGACCTCCTGGCGCAGATCGGGATCTGGCAGAATGGCGACGTCAGCCGCTGCCCGACATTCGCGGGTGATTTCGATCGGGCGCTGGGGGCGATCAAGGCTCACATGCTGCTGATGCCGGGCGCGACCGATCGCTATTTCGACGTTCGCGACAACGAGGACGAACTCGGCCGGCTGGTGAACGCCAAATCCGCCGTGCTGCATCCGATCCCGTCGCCGCATGGGCATCGCGCCGGCAACCCCGTCAACAATCCGCGCGACCTGGCCTTCATCAAGGCCGAGATCGCCGAGCTTCTCCGCAAGTAGGCCAGGCAATCCATCATGAGCGACGCAACCGTTTCAGACAACAGCCATCGCCTCAAGCCGCTGACGCCGGCCATGCTGCGCGAATTGTCGGTTCGCTCCGACCCCAGGGGTGCGGCGCAGAGCCTCGGTCATTACGGCGTGATCTTGCTGGTCGGCGCCCTGATCTGGAAGGTTGCGTCGACATGGGGCGTGCTCTGGGCGCTGCCGCTGATGGTGGTGCAGGGCTATGTCGTCGCCTTCCTGTTCATGGCGGTGCACGAGACCGCGCACAAGACCGCATTCAGGAGCCGCGGCCTCAATCTTGCCGTCGGCCATCTCTCCGCCTTCATCATCGGTCTGCCTTACGAATATTACTGCCTGTTTCACTGGGATCATCACCGCTACACCCAGGATCCGGAGAAAGACCCGGAGCTGATCGTCGGCGTGAAG
>DAIMKE010001201.1:0-2518 GCA_036721875.1 Bradyrhizobium sp.
AGTCCACCCATTCCAGGGTCGCGAACTCGACGGCCTCGAAGCTGCGCCATGGCCCGCGCCGATGGATCACTTCGGCCTTTTAGAGACCGTTGATGGCTTCGGCGAGAGCATTGTCGTAGGAATCGCCGACGCTTCCGACGGAAGGTTCGATGCCAGCTTCAGCCAGACGCTCGGTGTATTTGATCGAAACGTATCGGCTGCCCCTGTCGCTGTGGTGCACGAGCGCGCCGCGATGGACCGGCCGTCGACCATGCAGCGCCTGCTCCAGTGCATCGAGCACGCAGCTCGCATGCGCCGTGCGCGAGGCCCGCCAGCCCACGATCGTGCCGGCATAGGCGTCGATGACAATGGCGACGTGGACGAAGCCGGCCCAGGTCGCGACATAGGTGAAGTCGGAGAGCCAGAGGACGTTCGGCCTCGTCGCCTTTGAACTGGCGGTTGACGTGATCGAGCGGGCACGGCGCGGCCTTGTCGCCGATCGTGGCCAAATGCGGTACACACGTGTGCAATTTTGACTGGTTTGGAGAGCACACGTGTGCACTTGTTCCTGCTCTAGTCCATTGTAAGGATAGGATAACTCGTTGGAATATAAAGACTATCGCTTTTCCGTGGCCCCGATGATGGACTGGACGGACCGGCACTGTCGGGTGTTCCATCGTCACCTGACCCGGCGGGCGCTGCTCTATACGGAGATGCTGACGACTGGCGCCGTGATACATGGCGACCGGAAACGGTTGCTTGGGTTCGATGCGGTCGAGCATCCCGTGGCGCTTCAACTTGGCGGATCAGATCCTCGCGACCTCGCGCTGGCAGCGCGGATTGGTGAGGACCACGGATATGACGAGATCAACCTAAACGTTGGTTGCCCCTCCGATCGCGTGAAGGATGGCCGGTTCGGCGCCTGCCTGATGGCGGAGCCGGACCTGGTGGCAAGGTGTATCGATGCGATGAAGCGCGCCGTCGCCGTTCCCGTCACCGTGAAGTGCCGTATCGGCATCGACGATCAGGATCCGGAGACGGCGCTCGATACGCTTGCGCGCGCGGTGGTTGCCTCCGGCTGCGACGCGCTGATCGTGCATGCCCGAAAAGCCTGGCTCAATGGGTTGTCTCCAAAGGAGAACCGCGACATCCCCCCGCTCGATTATGAGCGTGTCTATCGGCTCAAGCGCGCAATGCCTGATGTGCCTGTCATCATCAACGGCGGCATTCCCGGCGTCGAAGAGGCGAGAGCACATCTCGCCCATGTCGACGGCGTGATGCTCGGCCGCGCCGCCTATCAGGAGCCGTGGCGGCTTCTCTCCGTGGATCGGGAGATCTTCGGCGAAGAGGCACCGCATTCGACCATGCAGGATGCGCTTGAGGCGATGATGCCCTATATCGAGCAGCAACTCGCGAACGGCACGCGGCTGCATGCGATTACGCGGCATTTCGTCGGTGCATTCCATGCCGTGCCCGGCGCGCGGGCCTTCCGTCGCCATCTGGCCGAGCAGGGCGTAAAGCCGGGCGCCGGTCTCGACGTGCTGCGCGACGCGATCGCGCGTGTCGGTGCCCGCTCGCCCGCAGAAGCGGCTGCTTAGCATTCTCGTGAAGAGCCGGATCGCAACATCCGGCGCTTCATCGATCCGTCTCAGCGGAACAAGTCGAAGTGATAGTTCACGCCGACGCGGAAAGAGTGGAATTTCGCTGCGTTCCAGTCCGGCAGGTCGTCGCGCTTGAACTCGGTGTAGAGATACTCGGCCTTGGCCGACCATTTTGGCAGGAACGCCCACTCGACGCCGCCGCCCGCTGTCCAGCCCATCTTCATCTTGCTGATCGGGCCGTCCTTCAATTCGCCCGCGGCAAGACCCGCGGTCCCGAAGAACAACAGCCGCGAGTCCATCGTTGCGATGCCGGCGCGGGCGCGGCCGGTCATGTACCAGGGGATGCTGACGGCGGCGCTGTTGAGGGCATCGTGGTTCTTAATGTCGCCGGCTTCGAAGTCGTTCTCGATGCCGACCACGAACATTGGCGAAAGCTGGTAGTTGTAGCCGACCTGAAGGCCGCCGAAGGCGCCCTTGACCTTGCCGCCGCTCACGCCGACGAGGTTGTTGAAGGCGTCGTCGCCGCTCTCGGCATAGCCAGCGTTGAAGCCCGCATAAAGGCCGGTCCACGAATATACCGGCTGCGGTGCCGTGTAGGCAGAAGAGGGCGCCGCATGGCGCGGCGACAAGTCCGCAGCACAGGCGCTGCCCGCGGCGAACACCGCGGCAACGGGCAAGGCACGCATCGCGAGGCGGATGACAGTTCTGGCAGTCATGATTTCAGTCTCCCACTTGGCTGCCTCCGCCAGGAAGCAGCTCGCATTCAACCCCGATCCGGGAATGATGCTTTTATAAACCGACTGGACGGTTTGTAAATAGCACAAATGCCACACCTCTGGGCATTCACGACGTTGTCCGGGGGCTAGGATTTTAGTCGATTGCCGTCCGCGAGCGACGATTGCTGTTCCGCAGTTCCGGATAGCCCGTGAGCATCAGCG
>DAIMKE010001202.1:0-2515 GCA_036721875.1 Bradyrhizobium sp.
GTCAGCCACGGCCCAATGGGTGGTGGCGACCTTGCCGTCGAGCAGGCCGGCTTCCGCGAGCACATAGGCGCCCGAACAGACGCTGGCGATGCGGACGCCGCGTTTGGCGAGCGTGCGCACGAACTTGAGCGTTTTCGCGCAGGCCGCCGCCTGCCGGACGCCCTCGCCGCCCGCGACAATCAGCGTGGTGATCGGGCCCGACGCATTCAACCCGCGTGCGACCATCTCGACGCCCGACGACGAGCGCACCGGTCCCGACGTCACGGCGAGCACCCTGATCGAGGGCGCGGCATCGGCAAAGCGCGCCGCGATCTCGAAGGCAGAAATCGGCCCGGCCGCATCGAGCAACTGGAAATCCGGAAACACGAGAACGCCGATCATGCTGCAGGTCCGATTCTGTCCGATGTCCTGAAATGAGGGAAATAAGCCATTTCGGACGGGAGGCCACCATGTCAGGATGCATCTCGTCAAGCCAAATCTCGAAAGGATCACGATGTCCGCGCCGTCAGAGACGCCCACGCCGCTTCAGATCGGTCTCGTGCTGTTCCCGCGCGTCACCCAGCTCGATTTCACCGGCCCGCTGCAGGTGTTCTCCAGCCTTCCCGGCGCCAGGGTGCATCTGATCTGGAAGCGGATCGAGCCGGTCACGAGCGACAGCGTGCTGGTGCTGACACCGACCACGACCTTCGCCGACTGTCCGCAACTCGACGTCATCTGCGTGCCAGGCGGGTTTGGCACCGACGACATGATCAACGACGAGGAGATGCTGGCGTTCCTGCGCAAGCAGGCTCCCGGTGCGAGGTACATCACCTCGGTCTGCACGGGTTCGCTGGTGCTGGGCGCCGCCGGCCTGCTGAAAGGCTACCGGGCGTCGACGCACTGGACCGCGATGGATTTCCTGAGCGCCTTCGGCGCGATCCCGACAAAGACGCGCGTCTGTATCGACCGCAACCGCGTCACCGGTGGCGGCGTCACCGCCGGGATCGATTTTGCGCTGACGCTGGTATCGCTGCTGCACGACCGGAAGACTGCCGAAGCGATCCAGCTCCGGCTCGAATACAATCCAGCGCCGCCGTTCAATTCCGGTTCGCCCGATACCGCGCCGCCGGAAGTCCTCAGCGTCATGAAAGACAGGATTGCAGCCGCACAGGTCCGCCGCAGCGAAATGATCGACCGCGCCGCCGCGCGGCTGACGTAACCCTCGTGTCCCGGACGCGGTGCAGCGTTCTTACGCTGCTCCGCAGAGCCGGCAACTGTTATGTTGCAGGGGCCCGCCACTCAGGTAGGTCCCGGCTCTGCGGAGCGTCACTTCGTGCCGCGCCGCGTCCGGGACACGGATGCATCGACACCAGCGCGCAAGAAAAAGGCCGCCTGGTCTCCCAGACGGCCTTTCCTGTCCTACGACAGCACCACATTGGCGGGCGATTTCAGGACCTCATTGCCGGGGGCCTATTTCCCAGCCCTATCCTGATCGGGTGCCGCTGCTCGTCGGGGCAGTCGCGAACTGGAGCCCGACACCGACGCGATGGTTTCCCATCTCCGTAAGATGACCCCATTGAGCCGCAGCGACGCGAACGGGGCAAGATCGCGGCAGATGATGTCCCCGCTGATCCCGTTATTCACATGATGTGATTCGTCGGCGACCGCGGACGCAAGTCCGCGGCATCTCGCCGTTGCGGCAACGAAGACGATCTCAGCTTCCGGGCGTCCAGGGCTGGTAGTCGCCGGTCGCCTTGGGGCGGCGGCCGCTGGCCAGCGTCGAGCCGGATGGCCGGTAGGCCGCAGGCGTGCCGGTCATGTTCGGCACATGCGGCTTTTCCCACTCGCGCGGCGTGTAGCTCTCTTCGGTCGGGGCGACATCGACGGTGTGAGGCAGCCAGCCGTGCCAGGAGGGCGGCACCCGCGTCGCCTCGGCGTAGCCGTTATAGATCACCCAGCGCCGCTCAAAACCCAGCGTCGGGTCAATCTTGCGGCCCTTGGTGCGATAGTAGGTGTTGCCCTGCTCGTCCTGGCCGACCAGTTCGCCGAATCGCCAGGTCCACAATTGCGTGCCGAACGTCTGGCCGTTCCACCAGGTGAAAAACTTGAGCAGAAACTGCTTCATGAGGGCTCGGCCGGTTCGAGAAACAAGTGTTGTCCTGATGCCATCGGCGGGCCGGATTGTCCAGACCGGGCGGCTATCCGCTCGGTTGGCGCCGACATGACCCGATTTCGACGGCCGTCCGTCGCGGAACCAACGCATTCTGTTCATCCAGCATACAGTTCCCGCCGCGCAGAATCAGGCGCGCACGATCGGTGCGTGGGCTCGGAACCTCCCCCTCCGCAGGGGGTTAGGACCTATATCCCGCAAATGGAGCCAATGATGATTAATCTGAAAGTTTTAAGTACGGCCGCAGCAATGGCGCTCGTTTTGCCGTTGGTTGTGCCAAGCCAAAGCTCCGCCCAAGTGCCTGGCATGAGGGGTGGAGGCGGCGGTGGCGCCGTCTCAGCACCGAGCTTTGGTGGTGGCGGCGGC
>DAIMKE010001203.1:0-2514 GCA_036721875.1 Bradyrhizobium sp.
GCCACCGCATCCGCACCAAGGGCGGCTACTTCCCGGTCCCGCCGCAGGATTCGGTGCAGGACATGCGCTCCGAAATGCTCGGCGCCATGGCCAAGATGGGCGTCAAGGTCGAGAAGCATCACCATGAAGTCGCTTCGGCCCAGCACGAGCTCGGCATGAAGTTCGATACGCTGACGCACATGGCCGACCAGATGCAGATCTACAAATACTGCATCCACCAGGTCGCGCACATCTACGGCAAGACCGCCACCTTCATGCCGAAGCCGGTCTATGGCGACAATGGTTCGGGCATGCATGTCCACCAGTCGATCTGGAAGGACGGCAAGCCGGTGTTCGCGGGGAACAAGTACGCCGACCTCTCCGAAACCTGCCTGCACTACATCGGCGGCATCATCAAGCACGCCAAGGCCATCAACGCCTTCACCAACCCGTCGACCAATTCCTACAAGCGCCTGGTCCCGGGATACGAAGCCCCCGTGCTGCTCGCCTACTCCGCGCGCAACCGGTCGGCCTCCTGCCGCATTCCCTACACGGCGAACCCGAAGGCCAAGCGCGTCGAAGTCCGCTTCCCCGATCCGATGGCCAATCCCTATCTCGGCTTCGCCGCGATGCTGATGGCCGGCCTCGACGGCATCAAGAACAAGATCGATCCGGGCCCGGCGATGGACAAGGATCTCTACGATCTGCCGAAGGAAGAGTTGAAGCAGATTCCGACGGTGTGCGGTTCGCTCCGCGAGGCGCTGGAAAACCTCGACAAGGACCGCGCGTTCCTCAAGAACGGCGGCGTGTTCGATGACGACTTCATCGACAGCTACATCGAGCTGAAGATGACCGAGGTCGAACGCTTCGAAATGACCCCGCACCCGGTCGAATTCGACATGTACTACTCGCTGTGATTCCTGGCGGGGTATATTCCCCCGCCGGCGTCACTGCCTGAGAAATGCGAAAGGCGCCCCCAAGGGGGCGCCTTTTGTTTTGTCTTCTGCAGGATGGGTTGAGCACAGCGAAACATCGGCGCTTGCAATGATGGATTTCGCTTCGCTCTACCGATCCTGCTTGCTACCAGTGCGGCGGCCTGATCTTGCAGTTCCCGAGTCCCAGTGAAGTCAAAACTTCTCCCAAATCGTGGCGGTGATCGTCGCTTTTCGACCTCGCGAACAGGTTACTGCTGGACCTGAACAACAAGAGGCGGCAGCAATCAAATGGCGACAAAAGACAGTTTCCCGCCGGACGACCGTTTT
The DNA here is from genome assembly GCA_036721875.1 of Bradyrhizobium sp. Classification (GTDB taxonomy): domain Bacteria; phylum Pseudomonadota; class Alphaproteobacteria; order Rhizobiales; family Xanthobacteraceae; genus Bradyrhizobium. The sequence continues at coordinate 1,242 of DAIMKE010001203.1, forward strand.
CCCGTCTTTCTCTCCGAGGATGCCGGGGAGATCGGAGAGCGGGATATTGGCAAGGCCTGGAACAGGGCGACGATCGCGTCGCGAATCCTCAAGGTCAGCATTTTCGCTGCAGTAGCGACGGCGATCGGTATCGCAATCCTGCTGATGGGAAATCCTGTCTCGCTGGTAGCGGATGTCACGGCTGCGTGGACCGACAGATCTGAGGTTCAGCCAGGCGCCGATCCATCGACGGCAACAACGCCATCGATCGCCGCCGTACAGGATACGCCGCCAGCAACGACTGATACGCCGACCCGCGAGGAAACCGCTGCGACTCCCGAACCTGCCGCTCAGACCCGGGCCGAGGTCGATCAGCCGCCAAGCGAAGCCATGTTCAAGCAATTTCAGGCCTGGGCGGCCGAGGAAGATGCGCGAACGCAAGCCGAACCGGTCAAGCCGGCGCGGGATTTCCCGCCGGTACAGGCCATGCAGGATGCCCCTGCACGGGTCGCGCAAGAAGCTCCGGCGCAGGTCCAGCCCGCTAAAAAGCAGCGGCGCGCCAAGTCCGTGCAAAATGCGCGCGCAGAGATCCGACACCAGCGACAGCCTCGGACGAGATACAGGGAAGAACCAAGCGCACCGGCGCCGCTCGCGCCCGTACCGGATCCCCGGGCACAGGAGCAGGCTGCGCAACCTTCCCAGACGCCATCGTTCCTGCAAAGCTTCGGCATACGTTGATCCAGCCTCATCGCACTTCGTCAAGACCGCCGATGCAGCGAGCGAAGCCCGCGTCAGCCAACGGGTCGCGCGAATGCGCGCCCAACGACAAGCGCAATTTCACTCGCGCAGCGACGGCGGGCTCCGCGACACCCGGGTAGCAAGTATCGACCACCCGAGGCATTTGATTTTTCCCACGACAATCTCTGCGAATGACGTCGCGCCCCGCGCAAGCGAAATTTCATGCCGCGGCCGCGACAAACCAACCCGACGGGCAAATCACGCAAAAGTCTGTCCATCCTCTCAGACAAAAATATTCGGCTGGCGGCGTCGGGCAAATCAGTGATTTGATTCCGCCCGTCTCACCCGACGAGAGGGGCGCTCGCGATCGTCACGAACGTGCGGTGGGATGCGGTGGACGCGGATTGCGCGAGACGTACGCGCAGGAAGCGTACGGCGAAGTCGTGTGGTCCTGACGTCGCGGTGCTGGCGTCAAGTTCGTAAGAGGCTAAGCCTCGTGCGGGCGACGGTGGCAAAAGAGCCGTTCACCGGGGAGATCACGTTATAAGCCGTAAAG
>DAIMKE010001204.1:0-2509 GCA_036721875.1 Bradyrhizobium sp.
AAACAGGCCGTCACCACGCAGGCGCCGGTGGCGCTGATCCTCAACCCGCTGCTCACCGGCGGCAAGACTTTCGACAAGTGAGGCTGGCGATGGATACGCGCAACACCAAGGTGATGAACCGCTTCGACCTCACCTCGCGCCTGATCGGAAAGCTCAAGCACGAGGAGGCCGTGATCGGCGGCATCGGCAACACCAATTTCGACCTGTGGGCCGCCGGCCATCGGCCGCAGAATTTCTACATGCTCGGCAGCATGGGCCTAACCTTCCCGATCGCGCTCGGCGTGGCGCTCGCCCAACCCAATCGACGCGTCTTCGCGCTCGAAGGCGACGGCTCGCTGTTGATGCAACTGGGCTCGCTCGCAACGATCGCGACGCTGGCGCCAAGCAATCTCACCATGGTGGTGATGGACAACGGCATCTACCAGATCACCGGCGCGCAACCGACACCGGCCGCAAGCGTCGCCGACATCGTTTCCATCGCGGTCGCGAGCGGGCTCAGCAATAGCACGTGGGCGGCGGACGAGGACGATTTCGAGCGCCTGATCGAGCAATCGACGTCTGCCTCCGGGCCAACCTTGATCGGCGTGCGTATCGACGACAAGCCGGGCACCGGCACCACCCGTCGCGATCCCGTGCAGATCAGGGAACGCTTCATGCACGGCATGGGCGTGCGGGAACCGCTGTAATCGGGAAAACATGGACAATCCGTCATGGTCGGACTGTCCCGCAAAAATCCCCGCGGGCACGAGGCCCGCGAGGATCAATTGCGATATGCACTCTTCGTTAGTCGATGATCTTGACCACCCGGCGGGTGCGCGGCTCGACGATCACGCGGCGTTCGTTGACGACCGCATAGTTATACTCCGCGTGGCTCGGCACCGGCCGCAGCACGACCGTCTCCGGCAGCGGCTCGCCGACGACTACCCGCTCGCGGACCACGACCGAACGATCGCGCGGGAGCCCGGTGATTACGGCGTTCGGAATTTCCAGGCCGAGTCCAACAGCTGCGCCTACGGTTCCACCAACTGCTTCGCCGACCGGGCCGGCGATCGCACCGCCCGCCCTTGCGCCTTCGTTTGCACCCTGCACCGTGGTCGATTGGGCAAAGGCCGCGCCTGACATCAGCAACGAGGCGGCAAGCACGGAAACGGAAAGTCGATTGTACATCATGTCCTCCAGTGGCTTTGACGATGCGTCTCAACCACTGGCGGAACGAGATGTTCCGGTTCCACTTGCCGCCTGTGTGACCGATTTTTCGTCAGTTCCTCGATCGTGCAACGGAACCAATCAGCCCTTCGCAACCTGATGGCTTGCCATCATCTCCAACGCGCGCACCATTCCCGAATGGTCCCACGCCTTGCCGCCATGCGCCGTGCAAGAGTTGAACAACTGCTGCGCGACCGCCGTGCTGGGAAGCGAGAGGCCGAGCGCACGCGCGCCTTCGAGGGCGAGGTTGAGATCCTTCTGGTGCAGCTCGATCCGAAAGCCCGGCTCGAAATTTCGCTTGATCATCCGCTCGCCATGCACTTCGAGAATCCGCGATGATGCGAACCCGCCCATCAACGCCTGCCGCACCAATGCGGGATCCGCGCCGGCCTTCGATGCAAACAGCAGCGCCTCGCCGACCGCTTCGATCGTCAGCGCGACGATGATCTGGTTGGCCACCTTGGTGGTCTGGCCGTCGCCGTTGGCACCGACCAGCGTGACGTTCTTGCCCATCTTGTCGAACACCGGCTTCATGGTGTTGAACGCCCGCTCCGGCCCGCCGACCATGATGGTCAGGCTTGCGGCCTTGGCGCCGACCTCGCCGCCGGACACCGGCGCATCGAGATAATCGGCGCCGAGCGCTTCCACCTTCCTGGCGAATTCCTTGGTGGCGAGCGGCGAGATCGAGCTCATATCGACCACGATCTGTCCCTTCGAGAGCCCTTCCGCGACACCGCCTGGCCCGAACAACACCGCTTCCACATGCGGCGTATCCGGCACCATGATGATCACGATATCGGCTTTAGCTGCGACTTCCTTGCCCGACTTGCAGACCACGCCGCCCGCAGCAACCAGTTCGGGCGGAATCGGCGCGACGTCGTGCAGGAACAGTTTATGGCCGGCAGCTTGCAGATGACCCGCCATGGGGCGGCCCATGGTACCGAGGCCGATGAAACCGATATCGATCATGTCAGACTCCCCTGTCGTTTCTTGGTTCTGGTTGGCACCGATCCAGCCACGATAACCAATAGCGTCGAGATGCCCGGACAGGAAGGGATTGCTGGCCTGCAGCGATCATCGGAGTGGCAATGGGCGACGCCAACGGATCTGAATTTTTCTCCCGCGATGCGGTACGCTCAATCAATTGGATGTGAAGCGAAGAAAAGGCGTTACCGGCATTCGCCTGCCGGAGTGGCCGCCCGCCATCCTCCATTGGGCATCTTTGAGAGGTCCAGGCGGCGATGCTCGCTGACTGTTTCCCGCCGACGTGATATAATGCTTGCTCGCAGAGGGGAGCGAACAG
>DAIMKE010001205.1:0-2506 GCA_036721875.1 Bradyrhizobium sp.
TCGTAGCGTTCCTGGTTCTGCTTGTATTCCTCGACCACGTTCTTGCCGAACGCCTTGTTGTCACCGAAGAAGTTCACGATCACGGAGTGATCGATGACGAGATCGACCGGCACCAGCGGGTTGATCTTCTCGGCATCGCCGCCGAGGGCCTGCATCGCGTTGCGCATCGCTGCGAGATCGACCACCGCCGGCACGCCGGTGAAATCCTGCATCAGCACGCGCGCCGGGCGGAACGCGATTTCGTGCTCGAGCTTACGCTTTCTTAACCACTTCGACACCGCGACGATGTCGGCCTTCTTGACCGTGCGGTTGTCCTCGTTGCGCAGCAGGTTTTCCAGCAGCACCTTCATCGAATAGGGAAGCTTGGAAATTCCCTTCAGACCGTTCTTCTCGGCGGCGGGCAGGCTGTAATACACGTAGGTCTTGCCACCGACCTTGAGGGTCTTGCGGCATTTGAAGCTGTCGAGCGAGGTCATGTGAGGAAATCCCAATTCTTAAGGTATACCCGGCAAGGGTATTTAAACACCGTCGGCGAGATGGCCTAATGGCTTGCAGCCGCCGATTGTGTGCTGCATCAAGTTCCGGGCTTATAGAATCTTTCTAGAAGCGCCGCCACACCGACAAGCGTGCTGCAGCAATGCGGCACCCACAAATTCTGACGCGGTACCCCTCGGTTTCAGAGGGCTGTGAAGGGGACAATGCGGCTCTCGGGGCGCCATATCAACTGCATCAGGGGCGGCCGCGACGTGTTCTCCGGCCTCGATTTCGAAGCATCGTCGGGTGAGGTGCTGGCCGTGGTCGGCCCGAACGGATCGGGCAAGACCTCGCTCCTGCGCCTGATCGCGGGGCTGCTGGCGCCGGCCGGCGGGTCGGTCGCCCTGGAGGGCGGCGATCCCGAGCTGACGCTTCCGGAGCAATCCCACTATCTCGGCCACCGCGACGCGCTGAAGCCGGCGCTGAGCGTTGCAGAAAACCTGTCTTTCTGGCGTGATTTCCTCGGCGGCGACGCCGGCGACATCAGCCACTGCCTCAAAGCCGTGGGGCTCGGACATGCCACGCAGCTGCCGGCGGCGTTTCTGTCGGCCGGCCAGCGGCGGCGGCTTTCCATCGCCCGCCTGCTGGTGGTGCGGCGGCCGGTATGGCTTCTGGATGAGCCGACGTCGGCGCTCGATGCGGCCGGGCAAGAACTGTTCGTCGGGGTGATGGGCAAACATCTGGCAACCGGCGGCATCATCATCGCCGCCACCCATGCCCCGCTCGGGATCGAGACGCGGGAACTGCGGATGGGAGCCAGGGCATGACCGCCCTCGCCGCGCTGATTCGACGCGACATCAGGATTGCGCTTCGCGTCGGCGGCGGCGCGCTGGTAGGCGTGCTGTTCTTTCTCACGGTGACGGTGCTGATGCCGTTCGCGATCGGACCGGACCTGCCGCTGCTGACCCGGCTCGGGCCGGCGATCCTCTGGCTCGGGGCGCTGCTGGCCAGCCTGCTCACGCTCGACCGCCTTTTCACGGCCGACCACGAGGACGGCTCGCTCGACCTGATCGTGATGGGCCGGACGCCGCTGGAACTGGCCTGTGCGGCGAAGGCATTGGCACACTGGCTCGCGGCCGGACTGCCGCTGATCGTGGCGACGCCGGTGCTCGGGCTGATGCTCAACCTCGATTTCATGGCGACCTCGGCGGTGGCACTGACGCTGCTGGCGGGAACGCCGGCGCTGACCTTCACCGGGATGATCGGCGCCGCACTTGCCGTGACGTTACATCGCGGCGGGCTGTTGCTGGCGGTGCTGGTGCTGCCATTGTCGATCCCGGTGCTGATCTTCGGCGTCGCGGCGTCGCAGGCGGCCATATCAGGCCCGCTGGCATTCGGAACACCGTTTTCGATCCTCTGCGCGCTCTCGCTGGTCAGTTTCGTGGTCGGGCCGTTTGCCGCAGCGGCCAGCCTGCGGCACGGCCTGGACTGACTGACGATTTCTTGACGCCGATCAACTCTCGCAGGGGACAATATGAAACAAGCCAAGCCGCATTGCCTGCCCCGCCGCTGACGACTATCAGGATGCCATGACGCTGATCGATCTCGCCAACCCCTCGAAGTTCCTGTCGCTGACGACGCGCGTCTTGCCGTGGCTGGCGGGCGCGACCGCGATCCTGCTGCTGCTCGGCTTCTACCAGGCGGCGATGGCGCCCGACGACTATCAGCAGGGCGCCACCGTGAAGATCATGTTCGTCCATGTGCCCAACGCGTGGCTGTCGATGTTCGTGTGGGGCGTGATGAGCGTGGCCGCGCTTGGAACGCTGGTGTGGCGGCATCCGCTGGCCGACGTCGCGGCGAAGGCGGCCGCGCCGATCGGTGCGGCGTTCACCTTCCTCGCGCTGGTCACCGGCTCGCTGTGGGGCCGGCCGATGTGGGGCACCTATTGGGAATGGGATGCGCGGCTCACCTCGGTGTTGATCCTGTTCCTGATGTATCTCGGCCTGATGGCGCTGTGGCGCGCGGTCGACGA
>DAIMKE010001206.1:0-2506 GCA_036721875.1 Bradyrhizobium sp.
GCTGTACGCCACCGAAGAAAAACATGGCGACGATCAGCGTGAGGATGCCGGGTTCGGCGAGCTTCTGATAAAGCACCAGGCCGATGATGAAGTTGATGATCGCGTATGCGATGCTCATGGCCGAGATCAGAAAGCCCGCGAGCAGGCCGAATCGGACTGGCGCGGTGGTGAAGGACACGAGCCCGTTGAGGCCCTGATCGATCAGCGCGCTGGCGCGGTTCTTGGAAAACCCCTTCTTGCGCTCGCGCCAAGTGTAGGGCACGCCGACCATGCGACCGCCGCATTCGAACGTCATCATTCGCATGAATGGATAGGCGTCACGGACGTGACGCATGGCCTCGACAACGCGCCTGTCGACAAGTTGGAAGTCACCGACTCCCGGAGGCACCTTGAGCTCGGAGAATCTGGTCAACACGCGGTAGTAGGCGTTGCGGAGCCCGCGCATCAGACGGCTTTCCTCGCGCGCGGCGCGGATGCCGTAGACGATCTCGTAGCCGGCCTCCCACAGCTTGACGAATTCGGGAAGCAATTCCGGCGGATCCTGAAGGTCCGCCGGCATGAACAGCAGGACAGCGTCGCCGCGCGAGGCCATCACGCCGTTGAAGGTGTTGCGGAGCGGTCCGAAGTTGCGTGCGTTGACGATGATCTTTACCGCCGGGTCCTGTGCTGCGATCTCGCGCAGGATCTCCATGGTGCGATCGTCCGAGGCGTTGTCGCAGAAGATGTGCTCGCGCCGATAGCCCTGCAGCTCGCCGTCGAAGATCTTCCGGATCGCCTCGTAGCAATCCCTGACGTTGAGCTCTTCATTGTAACAGGGCGTGATGACGCTGATTGTTTTCACGTTGGTGTCTCTGGAACAGGGTAAATGGTCACCGCGGTGCGTCGGCGGCGTAGATGGCGGACTTGTGGTAATATGCGGCGATACAGCCGTTCGGCAATCTGTCGGCATCGGCTGTCACGTCGGAGGACATCAGAAGCGCCGGCGTCCATTTGTGGCGGGGAACCATGACCACCGGTTCGGGGCTCGTTGTCAGGAGGGCATGCCGTTCGGCACTCTCCCGCCAGTATGGGTATAGGTCCCGCCACTGCTCGCGTAGCTGGAACGTCGTCGAGCTCAGGCTAAGCGAGACGATCGTGACCAGCATCAGGCTTGCAGGCATCCCCACCGGACCGAGCAGGCCGCGAAAGGCGCTCTTCGCAACACGTTCGCGCAATTGCAGGCGGTAAGCGCCAACGAGCAGCTTGACGCCGAGCGTCGATCCGAACAGCAGCAGGATCAACGCCTGGTTTTGCGCCCTGTCGATCAGACGCATTCCCGTCGCATAGCGATGAGCGAAATACTCGAAATAGCAGCAGGTCAGGCAGATCCCGATCGTGCCGACAGCCAACAGCTTGCGCTTTTCCGGCGCCAGGGGCCTCGGATCAGGCTGCACCAAAACAAAAAGACCGACAGCCGCGAGCCAGGCGACGATGGTGGGCTCTCGAAAGAAGCGGCCGAGATCGGCGAGCGAATCGATGATCGCTTGAAAAACCGAAGACACCACATTGCCCCCGCCTGGGAGCTGTGCCATGCGCGCGCTGTTACCGCTTGCCGATACGACGATCATCAATCCGATAGCGATGGTTGTTGCGACCAGGACATGATGTGCAATCTGGCGCTGCTGGCCAAGGTGATAGCGTGCGCACAACGATGCCGAGAGAATTAAGAGCAGCCAGACGCCGGTGAACTCGTTGCCGAGCGCAGCTCCGAACCCGCTCAGGGCCATTGCGAAGCTAAGCAGCCACGAAAAACCGGTTTCCTTGTCCAGCGCCCGGACGCACTCGCCGAGGATCAAAATGGTGATCAGGGCGGGCGGGACATAGCAGGTCACGGCCGACAGCCAATAGAGCAGATCCCGCACACTCGGCGCCGCGCCGAGTATCGCACTTGCGAATGCGAGTGTGAGGAAGACCAATTGGAGAGCTGCGGTGCGGGGCCAGGCACGGACCATGGCAAGGGCCGTGGCGGCCAGGAACAGCGCTGCGCTCACGGCCATCGTCAGTGAATAGGCCGACAGCAAGCTGACACCCGTCGCGGCCGAGAGCGCCGGCGGAACCTGGGTCAGCCACAGGGCCAGGATCCGGCCCGACTGCGTATGATAATAGATCCACACGGTGTGGATGAAGCCGTGGCGCGCGTATAGGTCTGCGAAGCAGAAATCGTCATGTTCGGGCGCGCTCAATGATGTGAGTGCAAACAGCAAAAACAGAAAAACTGCAGGAAACAGGCTGCACAACGCCCAGCCTATCCAGGCCCGGCGATCGGCGAGGGGATGCGCTGCCAGTGGAATAACACCTTGATTGTACACGCAAAGCCCCCTCCGATCCGAGCCAGACTAGAGACAACTAGCCGAGGTCGCAATGTGCATTTCCGGCCTTTGCAGGCGGCTAGTGGTGCTTGCGCGGCGAGCCAACGACCGTCGCTAGAATTCCCGCCGCTTCAACCAAGCCCGCGCCCCCCAATGGC
>DAIMKE010001207.1:0-2503 GCA_036721875.1 Bradyrhizobium sp.
CCTCCGAGAGGCTCAATGTGGCTCTCGAGGTGCTTTATCGCCTCGTCAGATGCCACAGCCGGGCGGACATCCTGACGAACGCCGCAGTTTGCGAGCGAACCGAGCGTCTCATCCGGGAATTCAGGAGCGAGCAATGGAACAAGCCCGAAAGCGGCAATCCGGCACGGAAGTGATCTCGCTGACCGAGTTTCGTCAGATCACGGATAAGAAAACCCCGAAAAACAAATTCAACGCGAAAAAGGCCCGAGTGGGCGATATCGTGTTGGATTCAAACGGCGAAGCCGAGCGCTATCAGCAATTGCTGCTTCTCGAAAAAGCCGGCGTCGTGACCGAGTTGAAGCGCCAGGTCCGGTTTCCCCTTATCGTGAATGGTCGCCAGATCGCCACGAAGGACAAATCGGGCCGGGAATATCCGCTCAATTATGTCGCCGACTTTACCTATTACGAGAGTGGAAAATACGTCATCGAGGACTTCAAGGGCTTTGACACTCCCACCTCGCGTCTCAAGCGGGCTATAATTGAAGCCATTCTCGGCTCCGAAATTCGAATTACGCGATAAATCCAAATGTGCATTTCCGCAGTCCCGAAGCCGCCCGCAAGCGCCATTCCTTTCAACGCGCTCGCAGGGCCGGTCCACCCACAATTTCCGTCTCTTGAATGGAACGGCCTTGCGATCCTCGGCGAGGCGCCAAGCCGCCAGGAGGCCATCAGCGGCGTTCCGTTCGTCGGGCCGGCCGGTGATCTGCTCAACGAGCTCCTCGAGCGCGCCGGGATCGAGCGCGACGCCACGTTCCTCATGAACCCGTTCATGTACCAGCCCGTCTGGACGCCGCTCGACAACAACACGCGGCGAAACAACGACATCCTCAATTTCTTCACCAAGGATGTCGCTCAGGCGAACACGATGATCCACGCTGGCGCGACCTACCGATCGCAGTACGTGAAGAGCTCGAACGCTGACGATCTTCGCTACGCATGGAAGACCCTCCACTTCCTAAAGCCGAGGGCAATCCTTGCCATGGGCGCCACCGCTCTCTGGTTTGCGACTGGCCATGATCGCATCGGCGAATTTCGAGGGAAGCCACAGTCGACGCCGATCGTCCCTGACGTGCCCGTGATCCCGACATTCCATACGGCCTTCGCGCTCTACCGGAACCGCGAGCAGACCGTCCTCGACACCATGGTCGAGGACATTCAGCTGGCCAAAAACTACCTCTGACCCACCCACAATCGAAGGAAACACCGATGCGCGGAGCTGCTGCTCAGGCGATGACCTCTCACGCCCCTATGACCCTCAAGGCGCTCGGCGACAGCAAGCATGAAACCATCATGCTTCCGATCGCTGTTCTATCCCCGTGGCTGAACAACCCACGCCGCTTCATCGACGAAGACGAGGCGAAGGCGCTCGGCGACGCCATCGTCGCACAGGGGCAGATCCAGAATCTGATCGCCCGCCCGCGCGCAAACGGCCAGTACGAGGTCATCGTCGGCAACAGGCGCCTGAAGGGCATGAAGCTCAAGGAGACCGCCGGCGAGATCGACGACGCCTTCGAGATGCGATGCCTGGTCGCCGACCTCAACGATGAGCAGGCAGCCATTGTCGCTGTCGCGGAGAACATGCAGCGCCGAAGCATGAATCCGATCGAGGAATGCGACGCGCTGGCCGAGATCGCCAAGTCGCAGCCCGACATGAATGCGCTGGCCAAATCGATCGGCCTGAAAGCGGTCGAGGTCGCCGAGCGTATCGCGGTTTCCAAGCTCGACGGCGACATCAAGGACCTGATCTCGTCTGGCAAGCGCCGCATCGAATGGGGCCGCGCCATGACGCGCACCAGCGCCCCTCTCCGCAAGGAGATCATGGAATCGATCGCGAAATCCGACACCGCCTATGTCAGCGTCCAGCAGATCGCCGCGCTCCTGCGGCAGAAGAACATTCCGGCCAAGAACGCGCTGTTTGACGTCGAGCGGCTGGGTCTCCATGTCCAGGCTGACCTGATCGATTCCGGCGAAGGCTTCATCGTCGACCGCGACGCTTTCTGGGTCGCGCAGAATGCGGCGGTGAAGGATGAGGAACGCTCACTCGAGCGCGCCGGCCACGACAAGGTCATCGTGCTGCGCGGCGAACCCTTCAAGGAATGGGACTACGAGGTCTCCGAAACCACCAAGGGCACCACGGCCGTCATCGAAGTCGCCCAGGACGGCTTGGTCACGGTCCACACCAACCTGATCCGTCGCGGTTCGGCGCCCGCCAATGACGATGCGCCCGAAGCCAACGAGAGCATCTTCAACGCTGACGCCAGCCAGGTGCCGGAAGCCGAAACCGTCACGATCACCACGCAGGCCCCTTCGAGCAAGGCGGCCGAATACCTCGCCGAGATGCGGATGATCGTCGCCGCCAACCGCGTCTCCAGCGACATTCGCCTGTCTCAGGCGCTGATGCTCGCAGGCCTGCTCGGCAACCGAGACATCGGCGTCGACTGGCCGATCTATCTGCGCACCGGGC
>DAIMKE010001208.1:0-2500 GCA_036721875.1 Bradyrhizobium sp.
ATGCGGACTGCCGCATTGGACCACATCATGCAGGGCGTCGACCGCACGGCACGCCTGATCAGTCAGTTGCTGGCGCTGGCAAGGCTGGAGTCTGGCGCCGAGCCGAGCCGGCGCGAGCCGATCAATCTTGGGCAGCTGCTCCGAGACATCGATCGCGAAGGCCAGAGGCCAGCATCGATTATCGTCGAGATCGATGCCGGCATTGACGCAATGACGGTGGAAGGGGATCCCGACCACCTGAAGCTGGCCCTGCGCAACCTCCACGACAACGCCTGTGGCCATAGCCCGCCTGGCGGTCGCGTCAGGTGGCTCAGGATTGAAGACACCGCGCTGGCTGTCGATGACGAAGGCCCCGGTGTTCCTGCGGATGAACTGGCTCTGGTCAGGCAGCGGTTCTATCGCGGACGCATGAGCCGACATGCCGGTAGCGGGCTTGGGCTCGCGATTGTCGAGGTTGCCCTGCACAGCGCGAAAGCTGACCTCAACTTGGGCAAGCCGCCGGGCGGGCGGGGCTTGAGAGCGACCGTGTCCTTCAATCGGATCGGTTGAGCGTGAGCTCAGACAGCTTGCCAGATTCTGCAAGTCCGACATCACCATCGACGTCGATCCCACTCAGTACTCCCCCACAGAGTTGGAGTCGCGGCGGCATTCCATTGATTTCAATGAGTATGGAACCGGCCGGTAAGTTCGAGTCCTCGCTTCTCCAGTTGCGGTGGTCGTCAACCGCTTAGACTCTTGAACTTGAAATAGATGGGTATTTGGTTATGGGGGGGCGCTATGAGTCCCTCTCCCGCTACCAACGGATCTCCCAGGATCCACATTGTGACAGTGCTGACCTCCGATCCATCCATCCGGCTCTCCTGATCGCCGTATCGGGTCCATGTCGGGCAAAGGGTCGAGGCGATGTGCAACCTCTACAGCCACACCCGCAACATCGAGGCGATGCGCAAGCTCTTCGCCACCTTCGACGTCGCCGCGCAGATCGTGCCGCAGCCCGGTATCTTTCCCGACTATGCCGCGCCGATCATCCGCAACGAGGGCGGGATGCCGACGCTGGCGATGGCGCGGTGGGGCATGCCCTCGCCCGCCTTCGCGCTCGAAGGCAAGAAGACCGACCCCGGGGTCACCAATGTGCGCAACACCAGGAGCCCGCACTGGCGCCGCTGGCTCGGCATCGAGAACCGCTGCCTCGTGCCCTTCACATCCTTCAGCGAGTTCAACAGGGCCGAGGGCGGCGACATCTGGTTCGCCTTCGGCGAGGACCGGCCGACGGCCTTCTTCGCGGGAATCTGGACGCCGCACTGGGCCAGCGTGCGCAAGCTGAAGGAAGGCCCGGTCTCGGTGGATCTCTACGCCTTCCTGACCACCGATCCCAATGCCGAGGTCAAGGCGATCCACCCCAAGGCCATGCCGGTCATCCTGACGACGCCCGAAGCCTGCGAGACCTGGATGACCGCGCCCTGGGAATACGCCAGCGCGCTCCAGCGTCCCCTGCCGGACGGCGCGCTCCGGATCGTCGCGCGCGGGGTGAAGGAGGATGGAAGCAGATAGCGCAGCTTCAGCATGGCGCTTGGGGTATTCGACACTTGGGAAATCTGCAAACACGTGGATGGGGAAGCCCGGAATACTGAACCGCCAAAACCGACAGAAGCTCAACCGCAGTGACGGCAGACGGAATTGACGTTGCGCGAAGACGTCAGATCGGCCTTCCAAGTATGGTTAATCGTTTATTGAGACAAATTGCGTCCAATCGCCCTTGAACCGGGAGATGGACGATGCCGAGTCGCAGTGGATGGTTGATGACGTTTGTCGGGTTCGTCCTCCTGTCGGGCCCGACGCTGGCGCAAGGCTTCGATCCCGGCTCGGCGACGGGGGCTGCCGGCGAGCCGATGTTCAGCGTGACACCGTCGATCGGCTATCTGCGCAGCGTTTCGACAGAAAATGTCTATGATCCGTTGAGCCGCAGCAAGATCAGCCAGCTCGACTGGAAAAGCGAGGCGGTGACGCTCGGCGGTCGCGCGGCCTTGCGTCCGTTCGACGGGGTCGTCCTCCGTGGCAGCCTCTGGGCGGCCGTGGCGTCGGAGGCCGACATGCGCGATCGGGATTGGCTCTTTGGCTACCGGGGCGACGATTCCTGGAGCCACCAATCGCTGCACCCCGACACCCGCGTTCCGAAGGCATGGCAAGCCGATGTGAGCGTCGCCTATCGAGTCATCGACGGCGGGGATTTCGCAATCTCCGCCCTGGCCGGTTTCCGCCACTATGACATCAAGTACCGGGCTTATGGCGGCAGTTATGTCTACTCGCAGAATGGATTTCGCGACGCGGTCGGAAACTTCGATCCGAGCCGCCTGGGCATCTCCTATCGGCAACAATGGGATACGCCCTATCTCGGGCTTGGGACGACCTATCGGGGAGAGACGCTTTCGCTGTCTGCCGAACTGTATGGCAGCCCTGCGAGCTTTGGTCGGGACCGCGATTATCACGCGTTACGCTATAC
>DAIMKE010001209.1:0-2499 GCA_036721875.1 Bradyrhizobium sp.
CCAAAGGAATTGCCGTAGCCGCCGACGCCCGCCACCACGCCCGACACCAGATGGCGCGTCTTTGGATGCTCGGGCGCACCGAAAGAGAGCGCGTTGAGGCAGGCGATCGGCCGCGCGCCCATCGTGAACACGTCGCGCAGAATGCCGCCGACGCCTGTCGTCGCGCCCTGGTACGGCTCGATGTAGCTCGGGTGGTTGTGGCTCTCCATCTTGAACACGACCGCCTGGCCGTCGCCGATGTCGATCACGCCGGCATTCTCGCCCGGCCCCTGGATCACCCACGGCGCCTTGGTCGGCAGGCCCCGCAGATGGATGCGCGAGGATTTGTACGAGCAGTGCTCGTTCCACATCGCCGAGAAAATCCCGAGCTCGGTGAAGCTCGGCACCCGCCCGATCAGCTTGAGGATGCGCTCATACTCGTCGGGCTTGAGACCATGGCTGGCGACGAGTTCGGGGGTGATCTGGGGCTCGTTCATGGGTGCCTTAATAGGGAGATCAAAGGGGTGCGAAAAGGCCTTTTATGGCGCATTTCCGCCCTGTCCAGAGCTTTGCGAAGGGGGCCTTGCGGGATCGGCGTTTGCCCATCCTTCCCGGATCAGATTTAAGAGCGGAAACATCCAATTGAAGGCCATTTTTAGTGAACGAGCTCCCCCAAAACGCATTTCACCGCCGCCCCGATCTGCACGTCCAAACCGAGGGCGAATTCGAGGGCTGGCGAACCTGGACCCGCGACAGTTTTGAGACCCATAACGGCCCTTTCTGGCACCGGATGGACGAGAACGGCAAAGTGCAATGCGCGTTCCGCGTCGAGAAGAAGCACCTCAACGGCATGCGCAACGTCCACGGCGGCTGCTTCATGTCGTTCGCCGACTACTGCCTGTTTGCGATCGCCTCCTCCGTCCTGCAAGGCCCCGGCGTGACGGTCGCATTCTCCTGCGAATTCCTCGACGCGGCACAGGAAGGCGAACTGGTCGAATGCGAGGGTGAGATCACGCGCGCCGGCGGCTCGCTGATCTTCCTGCGCGGCGTCCTGAAATCGGGCGAGCGGTCGCTGTTCACTTTCTCGGGCACCATCAAGCGCGTGAAGTGGAAGAAGCCGATCGGCACGGCCAGCGTTGCCACCTGACGCGCCACAGGCCCGTCGCAGCTGGCGCGACTATCTGCTGCTGCTCGCGCTGGCGTGCTGCTGGAGCTCGACCTATCCGCTGACCAAGATCGGGCTCGGCACGATCCCGCCGATCACCTTCATCTCGGCACGCTCGCTGATTGCCGCGGCGTTCCTGCTCGCGGTCTTGCGCGTGCGCGGGGTGCGGATGCCGACGGATGCCAAAGCCTGGAAGCTGTTCGCGCAGCAACAGACCATCAACTCGACGTTTCCGTTTCTGCTGATCACCTGGGCGCAGCAATACGTCGCGGCGGCGCCCACGGTGGTACTGGCATCGACGACGCCGATCTTCGCCTTTCTGATCACCTGGGGCATTACACGGCACGAACCCGCGACGCTGTTGAAGCTGGTCGGCGCCATTCTGGGTCTTGCCGGGACAGCGGTGATCATCGGCCTCGATGCGCTCTCTACGCTCGACACCAATATCTTTGCCGAGATCGTCATCCTGCTCGCGACCATATCGTTCGCCTGCGCCACGATCTTCGGGCTGCGGCTGACCGACTACGATCCGATGGTGGTGGCCGCGGGCTCGCTGCTGTTCGGTGGGCTCCTGCTGCTGCCGGTATCGCTGATCGTCGATCATCCCTGGACCCTGCGGCCCACGACCGAGGCGCTGGTCGCCACCGTCGCGATGGGGATCTTCTCCAGCGCCTTCGGGCTGATGCTATTTTACATGTGTCTTTCGCGGCTCGGCACGTTGACCACCAACGCGCAAGGCTATCTGCGTATTCCGATCGGCGTCGGCCTGTCGGTGCTGCTGCTGGGCGAGTCCGTCCCGACCAATCTGGCGCTCGGTCTCGTGCTGGTCATGGCAGGCGTTGCGGCCATGACCATTCCGGCCGACAGCTATCGTAAATGGATCAACCGGCTGCGTTCCCGGTGAGCCGCTTCACCTACCCATCTATTGCACGCTCACCAGCGTCAGATCGACGAACCACGATTGCGGCGAAACGAAACCCTTCACTTTCGTGCTCATTGCGCGCGGGTTGAGATCGTGGACGATGAAGAGCCATGGCGGGTTGTCGACAAGGCGCTCATGCGCCTTGCGATACGCAGCCGAGATCACCTTCGGATCGGTGGCTTCCGAAATCGTCTTCAGCGCATCGTCGAACTCATCGTCCTTCCACTGCTCGAAGTTGAAACCGTTCGGCGAAAAATTGGCTGACGAGAAATAGCGCGCCATGACGCCGGCATCGGAGGAAGGCGAACTGATATTGAGCACCATGGCGCCCTGCAGGTTCGGGGCATCGGGCGTGGCGCGCGCGGCGGTCAGCAGCACCTGCCATTCGGTGACGTTGAATTCGACGTTGACGCCGCAGGCCTCCTTGAGATTC
>DAIMKE010001210.1:0-2498 GCA_036721875.1 Bradyrhizobium sp.
CCTGCACGAGGCCGATGTCGCCGTGCTCGATGCCAAGCCCGTCGTGCTGCCGCCCTATGGGGAAGCGAAGTTCAAGTTCGATTCCTTGCCGCCGATCCGGCTCGCCGCACCGTTCGAGGCGCTGCGCGACAAGTCGGATGCGAAGCTCAAGGCATCGGGCGCGCGGCCAAAAATCTTCCTCGCCAATCTCGGCACGCCGGCCGATTTCACCGCGCGTGCCACCTTTGCAAAAAGCTTCTTCGAGACCGGCGGCATCGAGGCATTGGACACGCAGGGGTTTGCCGACCCAGGCGCACTTGCCACAGCGTTCAAGGCTTCCGGCGCCGACATCGCGTGCCTGTGCTCGTCCGACAAGGTCTATGCAGAATACGCAGCCGCCGCGGCAAAAGCCCTTCAACCCGCCGGCGCCAGCCATATCTATCTGGCAGGGCGCCCCGGCGAACAGGAGGCCGTGCTGCGCGCAGCCGGTGTTGCCGACTTCATCTTTGCCGGCGGCGACGCACTGGCGATGCTGCGGGATGCCTGGCGGCGGATGGAGTGAGCATGACGGAGACCAGCAAACCGGTGCTGACCGGCGGCTGCCAGTGCGGTGCCGTCCGCTTTGCGGTGTCGAAAGTGCCGCCCAAGGTCGGCATCTGCCATTGCCGGATGTGCCAGAAGGCATCGGGCGCGCCCTTCGCCTCCCTCGCCGATATCGAGCACGAGCATTTCACCTGGACCCGGGGCAAGCCGGCGACGTTCCAATCCTCATCGATCGCCGAGCGCGATTTCTGCGCCGCCTGCGGCACGCCCCTCACCTACCGGCTGATCGGTGGCCCCCGGATCGAGATCATGACCGGCGCGTTCGACCGGCCCGACCGCGTGGTGCCTACGAGGCAATATGGAACCGAATCCCGGCTCGGCTGGGTAGTCGGCATCGCCAACCTGCCGAGCCAGACCACGCAACAGAATTACGGACCGGAGAAGATGGCGACCATCACCAGCCACCAGCATCCGGATCATGATTAAGGATCACGCGCGATGCGGTGGGGAATAAACCTTCGAGGCGACCTGGCGAAGCTTGACGATACCGAAATCGCATCGAGATACGAGGCGTTGGTCTCTTATAAGGAGGCGTGGGTCCGGCAACTGCCGAAGCACCCTGGAGCTAAGCTGATGGATCAGTCAGCAAAGGCTCTTCCCTGGCGCGGGCCATTGCATGCGCGCATCTTCTACAAATGGCAGTTCGTGTTGATGGGAGTCCTTGCTGCCCTTCAAGGAGGAGGATCGTTGCCGACGAACTCAGGCTACGAGCTCTACATGAAGGAATGCGAATTGCTGGATGTGACGGATGAGATCAAGCAAGCCGAGTGGCACGGAAAAAGCTATCCCAATCACGTAGTTAGGCATGCCAATTAATCACTTATCTCCGGCCCCGGCCATGTTAGAATTAAGCCATGTCCGACGTGCAGGCGAAATTGGAGATTTGGAGCGGTTATGCAATGATCCTGGTGCCTCGGGTTATGCCAAGCGGCAGCCTCGGTCTCAAACTTGGCTACGATGAACTCGCTCGCCTCGAAGCGCAGCGAGGTGAATTGCAGGCCGTGATTGCCCGAGAACGTATGACGGCGAATTGGATACCTTCCTGGTTTCACATAATCACGATTGCGATGATTGCCGGCTTCGGAGTGCTACTCTTCCTGGCCGAATACATATCCGCAACAGGGCTTGTGTGGACCGTTGTGATCGGCGGCGCCTTGATGTTCGTCCTGACGCGCAGGGTGCGCATATTCGGTGAGCCGTATTATATTTGGTCCCTTGCCTCCACGCTGTTTGAACCTGCGGACCGAAATGCTCGCGATTTGCTCGCTGATTGCGAGTACAAGATTTCCAAATTGAAGGACAACCTTCGTGACCAGAATCCCAAACTTCGCTGATGTCGCGTTCGAGCCGATAGCGCCCGCGCAGCCCGCAGGCCACGCCGAGCCGTGGCTGACGCCCGAGGGTATCCCGGTCAAGCCCGGCTACAGCGAGGCCGATCTCGAAGGCATCGATTTCCTGGAGACCTGGCCGGGCATCGCGCCCTATCTGCGCGGCCCCTACCCGACCATGTATGTCAACCAGCCCTGGACCATCCGGCAATATGCCGGATTCTCCACGGCGGAAGATTCCAACGCGTTCTACCGGCGCAACCTCGCCGCCGGGCAGAAGGGTCTGTCGGTCGCGTTCGACCTCGCCACCCATCGCGGCTACGACTCGGATCATCCCCGCGTCTCCGGCGACGTCGGCATGGCCGGTGTCGCGATCGATTCCATCTACGACATGCGCACGCTGTTCGCGGGCATTCCGCTCGACCAGATGAGCGTGTCGATGACCATGAACGGCGCGGTGCTGCCGATCCTCGCGCTGTTCGTCGCGGCGGCCCAGGAACAGGGCGTGCCGCCGGAGAAATTGTCGGGCACCATTCAGAACGACATTCTGAAAGAGTTCATGGTGCGCAACACCTACATCTATCCGCC
>DAIMKE010001211.1:0-2498 GCA_036721875.1 Bradyrhizobium sp.
CCGAACCACGACGGGGTGATCGATCGGCGTGAGATAGCTTTCCTTGACGTTGTCGCGGGTGCAGGGCTCGCTGACGCGGCCGGCGAGATCGATGCAGAGCCGGTTCACGGTGTTGCGCGCCCAGCCGCGGCCATCGCTTTGTATCGCCAGCGCCTGCTCGGCGGCGAGAACGCTGCGGCCGCGACCGACTTCCGCGTGCAGCAGGAAATCCCGCTCCTCGCGGAACAGCCGGAAACGGTTGCGCACTTCCCATGAAATCTGCAGCGGCCCGTAGCCGCCGGCAGTTTGGGCTTCCGCTGCGGACGCAGCGAGCCCGACCAGCGCGCCGGCGAGCAGCGCGACTGATATCAGTGAGCGTGAATATATTCCGGCCATGGCGCGTTTTGACGTTAGCGGTAAGGCAGAAATAAGAGAACTGCCGCGTGCTGGCCCAAAAGATTAATCGACGATAACGTCGATGTTACCGGCTTCAGGATTGGCGGCCCTTGATCGGCTGACGCACCCTGGCCTTGGCCGTGCAGGCCTCGGCGAGCCGGCGGCGTTCCAGCCAGGGTTGCAGCAGGCTGAGCCAGAGCTCGCGCGTCCCCATGATCCAGATCGAGATGCCGAACGGGATCAGGAAGTAGAGGATGCGGAACACCACCAGCGTCGCCAGCAATTGCTCCTTGCCGAACTGCGGCAGTGCCACCAGCATCGCGGCATCGAACACGCCGAGGCTGCCGGGCGCGTGGCTGGCAAACCCGAGCAGCGTCGCGAGAATGAACACGACGGCCAGCGAAACGAAATCGATATGCGGCTCGGTCGGCATCAACAGGTACATCGCCAGCGCGCAGAAGCCGAGATCGACCACGCCGATGAGTACCTGGAGCAGCGTCAGCCGGGCCGACGGCAATACCACCTTCCAGCCGTTCTGGCCGAGTTCGCGGCGATCCTTGCCCATCAGCAGCCAGACGAAATAGGCGCCAATGCCGGCAAGGCAGCCGAGCGCGATGAGCCGGTTCACCGCCGGCGGCAGCAGGTCCATCGCCGTTGCCGCTTCGGGATGCCAGGCCATGCCGATGCCGAGCACGAACAGGTTGCCGAGCCAGAAGGTGAGGCCCGAGAGGAAGCAGATCTTGGCAACATCGATCGCCGTCAGGCCGTAGTCGGAATAGATCCGAAACCGGATCGCGCCGCCGGTAAAAACCGTGGCGCCGATGTTGTGACCGATGGTGTAGCTGGTGAAGCTCGACAGCGCCGCGATACGATAGGGGACGTGGTTCTTGCCAATGGTTCGCAACGCGAAGAAATCGTAGAAGGTCAGCGTAAAGAACGCGCCCACCACGCAGAGCGCAGCCAGCCCGATGCGGTGCGGCTCGATTTCCGTCAGCGCGGTGAGAATGATTGCAGTATCGACCCCCTTCAGGGTGCGAACCAGGTGCGTGACCGCAAGAATGATGATGAGGAGACTCGCAGCGATCCCCAGCCGTTTCCAGCCGATCTTCTCCTTGAAGCCACGCCCGAGCGTGGTCAGCAGCCGATGCATTCATCCTCCCGGCGGGGCGGCAATACGTTAGATTCCAGATCTGTCACGACAGGCGACAGTCGACGGTCAGAGGCACCGTGGAAAACCCATAAGCTAAAACCGGGCCGTTGTGCAGTCCTTGACAAGCCCGCCCTTTGGCTCGGTTCGCCGCCTTTGTCATACGCCCTACATATGTCTTTTCGTTAACGATTTGAGTCGCATCGGGGTCCGTTCCGTTGGCTCAGTCCCGCGAGGAACGAACGTCAAGACGTTCCATCGCGGCATTTTCAAGGCCCAGGAACATCCCCATCGCGAGCCGGTTAGCCCGCCACCAAGCATCGAACATGATGGCGTGCGTGAGGCATCGGGCGCCGTAGCGCCTTCGTGTTCCCAACGACAAGGATCCAATCAATGGGACTGTTCACCAAAGACATCAAGACCATGGACGACCTGTTCGTCCACCAATTGCAGGATATCTACTATGCCGAGAGGCAGCTCGTGAAAGCGCTGCCCAAAATGGCCGAAAAGGCCACGGACAAGCAGCTGAAACAGGGTTTTTTGACCCATCTCGATGAAACCAGGACGCATGTGCAGCGCCTCGAAGAGGTATTCCGGATGCACGGCGCCGAAGTGAAGGCGGTCAACTGCCCGGCGATCGACGGCATCATCCAGGAAGCCGATGAGGTGGCGGGCGAGGTCGCCGACAAGGACGTGCTCGACGCCGCTCTGATCAATGCAGCCCAGGCTGCCGAGCATTATGAGATCACCCGCTACGGGAGCCTGATCGCATGGGCGCGTCAGCTTGGACGCAGCGACTGCGCCAGCCTGCTGCAGAAGACGCTCGATGAGGAGAAGATCACCGACAAGAAGCTGACCTCGCTGGCCGAGAGCAAGGTGAATCTCCGCGCCGCGAGCTGATCATTTGCGAAAATGAGGCAAAAAGCCGCGCGGGGTGTCTGCGCGGCTTTTTTCACGTTTTCCTAATGTGACGTCG
>DAIMKE010001212.1:0-2485 GCA_036721875.1 Bradyrhizobium sp.
AACCCGGAATCTCGAGATTCCGGGTCTGGTCCTTCGGACCATCCCGGAATGACGGAGATAGTGGAGCGCGTCTCAGCCCACCCCATCCTCATACGACGAAATCTCGATCAGGCTCCCGTCGGGATCCCGGCAATAGACCGAACGCAGCGTGCCGCGGGCGCCCTGTTTGGCCACCGGGCCTTCCTCGATCGCGACGCCGTTGGCTTTCAGATGCGCCACCACCTCGTCGGGCGTGCTCGCCGTCAGGAAGCACAAATCATCGCTCCCTGCGGCTACGTGGTCGGCCGTGAACCACTCGACCTTGTCGGCGCCGCGCGGGCGCACGTTGATTTTCTGGTTCCCGAACACCAGCGAAGTCCGCGGCGTTTTGCCCGGGCCGGGGTCGAATACCCTGACCTCCATGCCGAGGATCTTTCGATACCAGTCCGCGGTGCGCGCCACGTCGGCGACGTTGATGACGATATGATCGAGTGCGTTGACGCTGACGGACATGTCTAATCCTTTGGTCGCGGTTTCCAGACACCCGGTCGCACTGGCCGCATAGGGGTTTGTTTGTTACAACGCCGCCCGCGCGTGGTCCAATTTGACCGCCGCTCATAGAAACGGACCGGGCTCTGAACCCGGCCTCAAGGGAGAAGTTTTAATGATTTCACGCCGTACCGCGATCTGTTTGGCCGTCATCGGTCTTTCCGCTACCGGCTTGATCGGCAGCGCCTCTGCGCAGGATTACCCGACCCGGCCGGTGAAATGGGTCGTCGGATATCCGCCGGGCGGTGCGACCGATATCATCGCTCGTCTGCTTGGCCAGCGTCTATCGGAGAGGCTCGGCCAGCAATTCGTGATCGAAAACAAGCCCGGGGCCGGCAACAACATCGCCACAGAATCCGTGATCAACGCCGAGCCTGATGGCTACACGCTGCTTTTCGTCAATCCGGCCAACTACATCAACGCCTCGCTCTACGCCAACCTGAAATTCAACGTTGTCCGCGATATTGCGCCGGTTGCAGCGTTCAATCGTGTGCCGAACGTGATGACGGTCAACAACAACGTGCCGGCGAAGACGGTGGCGGAGTTCATTGCCTATGTGAAAGCCAATCCCGGCAAGGTGAACCTGGCGTCGTCAGGCAACGGCACGTCGGTGCATCTGTCCGGCGAAATGTTCATGGCGATGTCGGGCGCCAAGATGCAGCACGTTCCCTATCGTGGCGCCGCGCCGGCGATCACCGATCTGCTCGGTGGCCAGGTGCAGGTGATCTTCGACAACATGCCTTCCATCCTCCAGCATGTCCGCGCCGGTTCGGCGCGGGCGCTCGCTGTCACCGGCACGGCGAAGTCGCCGCTGTTGCCTGACGTGCCGGTCCTTGCCGATACCATCCCGGGTTACGAGGCGAGCGCGCTGTTCGGCATGGGAGCCCCGAAGAACACGCCGAAGGAAATCATCGCCAAGCTGAACAAGGAGATCAACGAGATCCTCGCTGAGCCCGCGATCAAGGCCAGGCTGACCGATCTCGGCGGCGAACCGCTGATCGGGCCCCCGGAAGCGTTCGGCAAGATGATTGCGGCGGAAACCGACAAGTGGAAGAAGGTGATCGAGGAGGCCAAGGTACAGAAAGTACAGTGATCTACCTCACGGAACATTGGCGTGGTCGTGGTGTTTCCTAGCAAAGAGGCGACGCGGTTTTCCTGCTTCGCAAAAAGGAGAAGCATCATGCGCAATGCAATGTTGGCGGTACTGGCACTGTCGGCGGCCACGGTCGCATCGGTCGCCGGCAGTACGCCGGCGGCAGCCTACGATTACCCGTATTGTCTCCAGGGCCGCGGCATCGGCGTCCCCGGCGAGTGCGCCTACGCCACGTATGAACAATGCCTGGCATCGGCTTCCGGGCGGGCGCTCTACTGCAATATCAACCCGCGCGTGGCCTTCGGACAGCTACCGCAGCGGCGGATGCGGGTGTATCGGGATTACTGATTGGCGTTCCGCCAGTCTCGTTCGTGATGGCCGGCCAAGGGCGTAAAGCAATTTGCGCCCGATGATCCGGCCATTCGCGCGTTTATCGTCTCCCCTCCCGACGAGGTGATCCAGGTGGAAGCTTGACGCAAGCCGGCTTGCGTCTATACTAAACCCTATGGTTAAGTATCAAGATGAAGCGTTGGATCGTACGTTCGCCGCGCTTTCCGATCCGACGCGGCGCGCGCTGCTGGCGCGGCTCGGCGACCGTGAAAGCCTTTCCGTCAGCGAGTTGGCGCAGCCGTTTTCGATCTCGCTACCCGCGGTCATCAAGCACCTCGATGTGCTTGATGATGCCGGCCTGATCGCGCGCCAAAAGACCGGTCGCACGGTGACGTGCCGGCTGACCGCCAGCCCGATGGAGCAGGCGATGGACTGGCTCAACCGCTACCAGCGCTTCTGGTCCGATAATCTCGATCGCCTTGCCACCTTTCTGGAGGAAGACCGATGGCCGCCCAGTCAAGCCTTGCCAAATCA
>DAIMKE010001213.1:0-2485 GCA_036721875.1 Bradyrhizobium sp.
ACCTTGGCTCCGTCGATGCGCAGAATTTCGTCCGCGTGTTCGACCGCCAGAAGGACATGATCAACCGCGGCGGCCTGAAGATCTATTCGGCGGAGGTCGAGTCCGTGCTCGCAGGCCATCCCGACGTGATCGAGAGCGCTATCATCGCAAAACCCTGTCCGGTGCTCGGCGAGCGCGTGCATGCCGTCGTGGTGACCCGCAACGCGGTCGGTGGCGAGGTGCTGCGCGCCTGGTGCGCGGAGCGGCTGTCCGACTACAGGGTGCCGGAAACCATGGATGTGCGGAGCGATCCGCTGCCGCGCAACGCCAACGGCAAGGTGATGAAGCGTCAGTTGCGCGAGGCCTGGGCGGCCGCGCAGGCCTGGAATTGACCCGCTAAAGCTTGGGCGTGCTGCCGGTCGGCATCGAATGCTGGTCGGTCGCAGCCGCCGCGCTGTCGATCGCCGCGGCGCTGATGACGCGCTTGACATCCAGCAGCGTGAATTGCGCGATGCTGACGCGATCCGCCGACGTGCCCGGGACGAGTTGCACGCTCAACACGCCCTCGCAGTTGGCGCCCTTGGCCTCCGGCAGCATGGTGCTCAGCTCCTTCGCCCTGGCCTGCGCGCGCTTGACGACGGCCACACAACTGCCGCGGACGGTGTCGCCGTTGAGCTTGACGGCGGCTCGCGGATCGAGCGGCTTGTCGATCGCTTCCAGCGCGGTCTTTTCCTTGTACTTGCCGCCGACGGATACGATCGAGCCCTTGCGATAGATGTAATACAGGTGCTGATCGCCGACGATGGTGGGAACGCCGTATTTGCCCATCACCTCCTTGATCATGTCCGCCTTCGAAGGCTGCTGGTCCTGCGCGAACGTCAGATTGCGGGCGACGAAATAGGCGCGGTTGGCGCTGGCCGGCGACGAAAAGCTGGTCGAGAGCATCTCGCCGTTCTGCCTGGGGCCGGCGGGGAGGCTGAAACTCATCGCCGCGACGAAGCTTGTGCCGCCGCTGCCGAACTTCTGCTGCTGGATGTCGGTCTTGGTGTCGGTGCGGCCCTTGAACAGGGAATCGAAAACGGCGCGCGCCGATTCGGCGGTCGATTCCGCCGAGATGCCGAGAATGTCGGGGTTCAGCTTCCCGGTGAACGCGGTTTCGGGGGTCCTCGGCTTGATATCCTCGGCCAGCGACGCAGCGGGCAGGGATGCCAGCCCCACGGCAAGCATTGAAACCAGGGCGCGGCGAAGCATGAATCACCTGAAAAACGGGGAGCGAAGCTGGAAATGGAAGCGGGCGGATTACGCCAAATTTTGAACCGCGATGTCAACATTGCGGACGGTTTTCCACCCAATCGTGCCCGCTGTTAACGCTTTGATCCACCTCACTTTGCCTTGCCACCGCCATATCGTTAAGGTACGCCCCGGCCATGCGGGGATCGGGCGCGGAACGCTGCTGCCCAGATCGCGGTTCCCCGGGGATGGGATTGCATTAAGTGTCTGAACTATTTGATGAAATCGACGAGGATGTTCGTCGCGATCAGCTCAAGAAGCTGTGGGAAAAGTATTCCATCGTCATCGTCGCCGGCGCGATTCTGATCATCGCCGCGGTGGGCGGCTGGCGTGGCTACCAGTATGTGGAAGCCAAGAAGGCGGCCGAGGCCGGGGCTGCCTTTGACAAGGCTGTGGAGCTTTCGGACGCCGACAAGCACAAGGAGGCCGAGGCGGCCTTTGCCGAGCTGGTGGCGAAAGCGCCGTTCGGATATCGCACGCTGTCGCGGTTGCGGCTGGCGGCGGAAATAGCCAACCGCGATCCGCAGGCCGCGGCCAAGATGTTCGACGAAATCGCTGCCGACCGCAGCGTGGGTGCGGCCGATCAGGACCTGGCGCGAATTCGCGCCGCGCAACTGCTGCTGGAAACCATCAGCTATCCCGACATGAAACAGCGCCTCGAGGCCGCTGCCGCGCCGGGAGCGACCTTTCGCCATAGCGCACGCGAATTGCTGGCCTTGTCGGCATGGCGCGCCAACGATACGTCCGCGGCACGGCAATGGTTGGATATGATCGCCAATGACGGCCAGACACCGCCGAGCATGCGCTCGCGCGCCGAAGCGCTGCAGGCCTTGCTTCCGCCGGTCGCAAAGAGCTGACGGAAAACGAGTGAGTGGGAAAACGACCATGCGCCGCCCGCAACGTCTGATCGCAGCCGCCGTCCTCGTCGCACTTTCCGGTGCGCTTGCCGGCTGTGGTGGCGGCGGCATCGGTAATTTCGATCCCTCCGACATGCTCGACTTCCTCGACACCAAGAAGAAGCTGCCGGGCGACCGCAAGCCGGTCTTCCCGGAGGGCGTGCCGGGGCTCGAGCAGGGCGTGCCGAGAGAGCTGTACAAGGGCGCGCAGCAGCAGCCGGATCCGAACGCGCCTGCCGTCGCCGCTCTGCCCGCGGAGCCCCCGCCGGAGCCGGCCCAAGGCGCCAAGGCTGCGAAATCGCGACAACCGGCCGCTGCCG
>DAIMKE010001214.1:0-2480 GCA_036721875.1 Bradyrhizobium sp.
GTTGCGGAGACTTCTTCTTCGTCCACGCCGGCGTTCGCCCCGGCCTTCCATTGGCCGAGCAAACGGAGCGCGATCTGCTCTGGATTCGCGAAGAATTCCTCCGGAGCGAGGAGCAGTTCGGCAAGTATATCGTCCATGGTCACACGCCGGTCCGAAACGCCGAATTCCTGGCGAACCGCGTCAACATCGACACCGGCGCCTATGCGACCGGCAACCTCACGCTGATGAGCATCCAGGGAAGCCGAATGCTCGCGGTGTGAGGTGGCGACAACCGCCTGCCACTGATGGGCGATATGGCTTCGCCCCGATGGCGCGCTAGTTGAGCAGAGGCGGCTTCTCCAGCCGCGTCCGGGCCATCCAGTCGCTCCAGGCTCGTTCGTGCTTGACGTAGAGCTCCACCCAACGTTCGCCGTGCTTGGCCTGACGGACCCGACCAGCCTCGCCAAGCAAGTCGGCGCCCGGATGCGTGTCCGGCTTGTCCAGCGCTTCGAACTCGATGGTCTCCGAGATGGACAGACCCACAAGCACGCGCTGTCCCGCGCCATCCACGATGTAGCGCCGAGGCGCATCCTTCTTGGGCTCACTCATGCGATCACGCCCCCATTCGATTTAGTGAGAACCCCGCGCCCCGTCGCCAAACCGGATCGCACCTAAAAGGCGCGTCGGGCATGGCCGAACGTTGAAGTGGGGGTCGAGGTCCGACCGGATGAGGTTGCAACCCGTCGTTGCACGCGCCACGCGCGCAATACGTATCCCAGGATGAGGCCAGCGCCAAAGATGAAAGCAGAGACAAGTGCAGAAGTCATGGAGAGTCGTCCCGGATAATCCGGGGACAGATCAAGACCGAGCAGTGTGTCGACATCATGATTCTCCGGTGGCTTCCGACGCCGAAAGATTGTTCACGCCTCGACCTCACGCGTGCATCCAAGTCAATGCCCCGTCTGATCGTCCCCTCACTTTCTTATCTCGGCCGGAAACTGCGTATCAGAGTCGAGGAGATGCATTTGCGATCATGCGGGTTCGAGCCTTTCTCGTCGCGGAGTGCTTGGAGCGGGCCTTGCCGGCCTCAACGGGCGATTCGGTCCGATCAGCCGGCCGATGCCCTTGCAACCATCCGGAACCCGTCGCATTATTTCGCATCGCATTGCATGAGGGATTCAATCCAATGAACTTCCGCGCCATTATTCCATCCATTGCCCTGTCTGCTCTCGGCCTCACCTTGACGGCATCCGTCGCGCCTGCCGCCGAGCTCGCGCCTGCTCCGTCACATCGGTCGGCCGCGGTCCAAGGCGGAGTTGTGCTGTGGGATGACGTCTACCCGCCCGCGATGTACGGCCCCCAGGTCCGGCCGGTCGAGGAAGTCGCAGCCATGAAGGCGCAGGCGCGCCCGGTTTCCCAGCGCTGGTGGGGGTATTGGTACGTCCGGTAGGAAGCCGGAGCGCCTTGATTTCAGCTATTTAGCGCCAGAACAGGCTGGCTTAACGGATCGTATTTAAGACGGGTCATGCGCAACACGTCACTGCGCGCGCGGCTTCACCGCCGCGTCGGCTCCGGCTCACAGATATCACCGACATCCCGACCGAAACGGACGAGCTGTATCCGGCTGCCGTCATGGACCTTCCAAGACCGCACGCTTGCGCGGCCACATGCGCCCGAGCCCACATCGTTCGCACTGACGATTCGCGCTCCGACAGCAGCGGTCTGCTGCCGGATTGATCAATCATTCCGACTGCGCGTGCCGTGTCTCCCAACAACATCGCGCACGACAAAGCAATCAAACGGCGAATGCGGGTAAGATTGAAACGGTGGCATGGTTGAAGCAGAATAAGGGAGAGCCGCCATTTCTCCCTTGCGGATTGCAGAAACCACAATCCTAGGTTTTACAGATCCAGCTGGCTGCGCAAGGCGTCACGCTCGTCGAGGAGTTCTCGTAGTTGTCGAGGCATTGTCAGATTGTGTCTCCTGCCACTCGATGCGGTCCTCGGCAGTCCACAGGTAGGATTCGCGATTGAACCGAGCTTTATCTGCCCTATCAAACTCCGTGAAGAGTCTGATATCGCGCTCAACCTCGTCCAATTGTTCCTGGAGAGTTCTTGGCATCAGCCGCTCCCTCGGCTCTGCCTCTAGCCCATTTCGATTTTCCGAGTGTTCGGCGTAGCGATCAATAGGCATTCACTCCCCTCGGGCGCGTGGATCGTCGCCCAGACATCACCGCAAAGGTTGCATTTTCCGGGTGTACATCTTCCTACTTTTCGATTGAGGTCAAACGAGGACGGCTGCGACGCTACTTTTGGTCTGGAACGCCAAAAGCTGTGGGTTGCTGGCTGCGGAAGACCTCACCGAGGAGCGGCCATGCCGAGCCCCGAGCACACAGATCGGAGGTCGTGATCTTCGGACAATCCCGTGGAAGCGCACCTAGACCTTGATGCTTCGCAGGAACCCTAGTCAGCCGACCCCAGGCCCTGCCACCAGGGCCGGGT
>DAIMKE010001215.1:0-2478 GCA_036721875.1 Bradyrhizobium sp.
TCGCAGCCCTGGTCGTTGCCAGCGCGATTGTCGGCGGAACGTCTGGACCGGCCACGGCCAAGCCCGAACTCGCGCAAAAAGACAGGCAAACCTTGCGGTGCCTGTCATGTCAATTGGGGCGGTGGTGGCCAGCTCAAGCCCGCCGGCGAGAAATACAAGACTATCGAATAGCCCGGCTCGCGGCGCGGGCAGTGTTTGATCGGCGAAATCCATCGTCAGCAATCGTAGGATTGCACCGCGCGGAAGCTCGTTGCGCAGTTTTATTAATCCAGCACCAGCAGGACATCGACGACGTCGATTTGCGCTTGTTGCAGGTGGCGGCCAACTTTCCCCACGTACCCACGGAATGAGCCAGCCACAGGTGCGCGAAGAGCTTTTGTCACGCTCTTGGGCAGCCTACCGACCAAAGTTTGATTCACATCAATTGCGAGACGTCCAACTACGATAAACAATTAATAGAGGCCATCCGCTCGGCGATGAACCGGGGCTGGCGCCATGAACAGGAATGGTTGCCGACGCCACTTTGAGTTGGCTAGAGCAAATTACGGCAGGTTCTGGTTGGAGAAGGTACGTGGATCGAGCGGTCGTCGGTGAGGACGTCATTAAGGGGTTGGCGGAGCCGCCTTCGCGGCCGTCGGCCGCATCGATCCGGCCCGTCTTGCCCGAGCCCATCGTAACGAGCACCGCATCACCCCTGCAGCGGCTTGAGCCGGCAGGCGCTGCCCCCGAACAGCCGATCTGGCTTACCGGCCTTGATCAACCGTTTCATCAAGCCATTGCTCGCATGTCAGGCGGTCTTTCGCCGCTGGCCCTAAGCCAAGCCTACGGGGACTGGATACAGCATTTGATGCTCTCCCCGGACAAGCAGGTCGAACTGCTCCAAAGATGGGGGGAGAAGTGGCAGCGATTCTTGTCATATGGTAGCCGCGCCTTCACCGACCAGAATTGTCCAACCTGCATCGAGCCCCGGCCAAAGGATAATCGTTTCGGCGACCCAGCGTGGCGACGCTGGCCTTTCAACCTCCTGCACCAGGGTTTCCTGTTGACGCAGCAGTGGTGGCAAGATGCGGCGACCGGGGTGCCGGGCCTCTCCAGGCACCATGAGGAGGTAGTGTCGTTCGTCACTCGCCAACTCCTCGACAGCGTTTCGCCGTCGAATTTTCCGCCGACGAATCCGGTCGTACTCAACGAGACTGCACGGCAGGCTGGAGCAAATTTTCTCAAGGGCGCACAGAACCTTTTGGAGGACTGGCAGCGTCTGACCGATCGGAAAAAGCCTATCGGCGCGGAAGCGTTCCGCGTCGGTCATGAGGTGGCGGCGACGCCCGGCAAGGTCATCTTTCGAAACCGGCTGATCGAACTCATCCAGTATGCACCGACGACAGCAGAAGTGCATGCCGATCCGATCCTGATCGTGCCGGCTTGGATCATGAAGTATTACATTCTCGATCTGTCGCCCGGAAACTCGCTCGTGCGCTACCTGGTCGAGCGCGGCTACACGGTCTTCATGATTTCCTGGAAGAATCCGGCCGGGGAAGACCGCGACCTCAGCCTTGAAGACTATCGCCGGCTCGGAGTGATGGCGGCGGTTGACGCCGTCTCCGCGGTCGTTCCGCAACGGCCGATCCATACGGTCGGCTATTGTCTCGGTGGAACGCTGCTCGCCATCGCAGCGGCAGCAATGGCGCGCGACCGTGATCAGCGGCTAAAAAGCATCACCCTGTTCGCGGCCCAGACGGACTTCAGAGAGGCAGGAGAACTTACGCTCTTCATCGATGAGGACCAGGTACGCTTCCTCGAAGGCATGATGAAAGCGGAGGGTTATCTCGATTCCAGGCAGATGGCCGGAGCTTTCCAACTGCTGCGCTCAAACGACCTTATCTGGTCCACCATGGTTCGGGACTATCTGATGGGCCAGCGTGGGCCGATAATCGACCTGCTGGCATGGAACGCAGACGCCACCCGCATGCCCGCACGCATGCATTCCGAATACCTGCGCCGGCTGTTTCTCGATAACGATCTTGCCGAAGGACATTACCTTGTCGAGGGAAGGCCCATCTCCTTGCGGGATATCCGGGCGCCGCTGTTCGCGGTCAGCACGATCCGGGATCACGTCGCGCCCTGGCGCTCCGTTTACAAGATCCAGATGCTGACGGACGCCGACGTGAGGTTCGTGCTGACCAATGGCGGACACAACGCGGGCATCGTCAATCCGCCCGGCCAACCGCACAGCCGCCATCAGATCGCGACTCACAAGAAGAATGAGGCCTACGTCGATCCCGATTCCTGGCAGGCAACGGCGGTTCATCATGAAAGGTCGTGGTGGCCGTGCTGGCTGGAATGGCTCGACCTCCAATCCATCGAAAAGGCGCCGCCTCCGGCCATGGGCGCCACCGACAAAGGTCTTGCCGTGATGGGCGATGCTCCCGGCACCTATGTGCTACAGCCGTAGGAGGGAGAGCTGAACTGGTTCACACT
>DAIMKE010001216.1:0-2474 GCA_036721875.1 Bradyrhizobium sp.
CGTGATTTGACGGGGGAGATGGTGATGCCCTTCATCGAGGAAACTTCGTCAGGTTTCGGCGCGCTGCGGTCGGTCAGGCACTCGGCGATTCTGTCTAAAACGTCGGCCTTATGGGCCCGCCCGGCGATGCCGCTCGGCAGCCATCCGCCGCAATGGCCGCCGCGCGAACAGCGATCCGCCGGGGTGTCGATTTGACTAGTGGTTTACCCACCCGGAATATCTCGCGTCCCTGGAATCAGTTCATGAAGAAGCTCTCCCAAAGATTCAAGAACGGCCTGTCCGTGGCCGTCGTGCTGGTCGTGCTGTCCAGCCTGTACGGCTATCGCAAACTGCAGGCCCTGGCGGCCGATCCCGCCGGGGAAAAGGATTGCGGACCCACGGCTGGCGGCGAGCAGGCGAAGGTCGATCTGGAGCGAATCAAGGCGATTGCGCCGCTGAAGGACGTGAAGTGGTCGCAGCTCGGCGGCAGCATCAATGACGCAAGCTGTCTCAACAGGACCGAGATTTACGGCGTCGTCGACGTCCGCAGCGTCGACGACATCGCCAAAACCCTCGCGTTCGCACGCGACAACAAGCTCTCCGTCACCACATCGGGCGTGCGCCACAGCATGGGAGGGCAGGCGTTCCGCAAGGGCGGCATCGTGCTGGACATGCGCGGCTTCAACAGAATCGTGCTGAACGAGAGCGCGCGCTCGGTCACGGTACAGCCGGGCGCGACCTGGCACGACATCCAGAACGTGCTGCACCCGCGCTTTGCGGTGCGCGCCATGCAGTCGACCGATATCTTCACCGTCGGCGGTTCGATCTCGGTCAACGCCCACGGCATGGACCATCAGGCCGGCGCACTCGCCAAGTCGATCAAATCGATGAAGGTGATGCTGGCCGACGGTTCGCTGCAGACGGTGTCGGCGACGGAGAATGCCGACCTGTTCAACCTCGTGGTCGGCGGCTACGGCCTGTTCGGCGTCATCGTCGAGGCCGAACTCGATATCGCCGACAACCTCGTCTACAGGACCGAGCGCCGCCTGATGGACTACAAGGCGTTTCCGGCGCTGTTCGCCACCGATATCGAGAAGGACGGCAATATCGGCCTGATGTATGGCCACCTCTCGACCGCGCCGAGCACGTTCCTCAGGGAGTTGCTGCTCTATACCTATACGAAGGTTGACGGGACGGATTTCAAGCGTGCGCCGCTTGGGGAAGCCAGCGGCACCAAACTGCGCCGGCTGACAATCAACCTGTCGAAGCAGGGGCCGCTATTCCAGGAAATGAAGTGGCTGTCGGAAAAGCACATCGAGCACCGGATGGAAACCTGCACGGTGACGCGGGCGCAGGCGATCGGCTCGGCCGAGGCCTGTCTGGTCAGCCGCAACGATCCGATGCACGATTCCGTGCCATACCTGCGCAATTCGCTGCCCAACGACGCGGATATTCTGCACGAATACTTCATCCCGCGCAGCCAGTTCGTCTCGTTTATCGACGGCATGCGCAAGGTCCTGACCGACAACAAGACCAACCTCTTGAACGCGTCGGTGCGCGTCGTGCACCAGGAAAACAATTTCCTGACCTATTCGCCGGAACCGGCATTCTCGCTGGTGCTGTACATCAACCAGACCACGGACGATGAAGGAAACCGGCGGATGAGGAAGGCGACGGAAGAACTGATCGACCTCACCATCGCCCACAAGGGCCGTTTCTTCCTGCCCTACCAGCTCTATTATTCGCGCGACCAGTTGCAGCGCTCGTATCCGCAGATCAACGAATTCTTCGCTGCGAAACGCAAATACGATCCGTCGGAACTGTTCACCAATACGTTCTATCAGAAGTACGCGTCGTAGCGCTCAAAGCCGGGTGGCGACGCGCTTCGGCGGCAGCCCGGTGCAGCCGCCGGCTTGTTCGGCATCCAGCACCAGCAGCGCGCCCGCCGCATAGAGGCGGGCCACGAAGTTTCCGTCATCGGAGCGCGCGATGGTGACGTAGCCGTTCGAGGTGAGAATTCGGCCTTGGGCCCTGGCGATCACGGCCAGTACCTGCGAGGGCGGACCGACAATGGCGATCGACTTACCGGGGGCCGACCCGAAGGTCAGGGCGACAACAACGGCGAGCCAGCCTGCCACGACGAGCGCCGCTGCGCCGGCGATCCGGGCGAGTGGGAAAGGTCGGTACTGCCGATGCTGCTCAGTAGTCATAGAAGTGCTCAATATTCGCACCCCTGGCCTTGAGATCGCGGTTGATGTCGACAAGCCGGTCGATCCTGGCCTTCAGGCCGGCCCGGCGAAAGCCGGGTTTGGCGTCGAGGGCCAGCGAGAACAGCTCCGTCGTACCGCTGATGTCAAGTTTGGCGGCATCGGGCGCAATGACCGTGATCAGGATGTCGCGATTGCCGGCGATCTCGGCAAGGCCAATTCCCTGATCCAGCAGGCCCTGCACGATCTCGGTGAACGGCTTGTAGCGGGGCGTCTGCACCAGCTGCC
>DAIMKE010001217.1:0-2474 GCA_036721875.1 Bradyrhizobium sp.
GGTGTAGGAGGCAACGTCCCTGGTCACGATCGCGCCCGCCGCGATCACGGCGCCGGTGCCGACATTGCGGCCCGGCAGCACCACGGCGCCGTGCCCGATCCAGACGTCATGGCCGATGTCGACGCGGTGGCTGCGCCGCCAGGCGAAAAACTCGGTATCGTCGCTCTCGCCGGGAAAGTATGTGCTGGCGCGATAGGTGAAATGCGCCTGCGTAGCCCGCTGCATGGGGTGATTGCCCGGGTTGATCCGCGTCATCGCCGCGATCGAGCAGAATTTTCCGATCGAGGTGTAGGTAATCTGGGCGTCGTTCACGACGTAGGAATAGTCGTCCATCGTCACTTCATGCAGGATCGTGCGTGCCCCGACCTCGCAATAGGCGCCGAGCCTTGTGTCGTGCAGCCTGGCCGATGGGTCGACGGTCGGTTCGACCGACAGCATTTTACCGGCCATGCGAATTCCTGTGAGCGTAGCAGAGCGGTTGAAGTGCCCGGACGTCATCGATTGGCACGATGACAACGTTGTGACAAACGGATGACGGGTGACACGTTGTGGACGGCATGTGCAGCGCGGCACGACTGTCACACAACTGTTGAATCCAGACGCTAGCGATGGGGACAGACAAGCGTTCTGGAGCCCTGCATGCTGGTGGTGGAAGGTCTGACGTGCCGTTTTGGCACGAAAGCCGCGGTCGACAACGCGTCATTCTCGATCGCGCCCGGCGGTTTCGTCGGTGTGATTGGGCGTTCCGGGGCCGGCAAATCGACCCTGCTGCGGATGATCAACCGCCTCGCCGAGCCCTCCGAGGGACGCATCCTGTTCGAAGGCGTCGATGTCACGGCGCTGCGCGGCAGGGAATTGCGGCAATGGCGCGCCCGGTCGGCCATGATCTTTCAGCAGTTCAACCTGGTCGGCAGGCTCGATGTGCTGACCAACGTGCTGATGGGAAGGCTGGCGACGGTGCCGACGTGGCGCTCGCTGGCGCAGCTCTGGCCGGAAGAGGACAAGGCAATTGCAATGTCCGCGCTGGAACAGTTCGACATGGCGTCGATTGCGGCGCAGCGCGCCGATCAGCTCTCGGGCGGTCAGCAGCAGCGCGTCGCGATTGCACGCGCGCTGGTGCAGAACCCGGAGATCATTCTGGCCGACGAGCCGATCGCCTCGCTCGATCCCCGCAATACAAAAGTGGTCATGGATGCGCTGCTGCGCATCAACAAGCACTTCGGCATCACGGTGATCTGCAATTTGCATTCGCTGGACCTGGCGCGCAGCTATTGCGACCGCCTGATCGGCATGGCCTCGGGGCGGATCGTCTTCGACGGAGCGCCTGCGGCGCTGACAGATAGCATCGCCCGCGAACTCTACGATCTCGAGGCGAATGAGGTAATGGGCACTGCGCCCGAGCAGCT
The DNA here is from genome assembly GCA_036721875.1 of Bradyrhizobium sp. Classification (GTDB taxonomy): domain Bacteria; phylum Pseudomonadota; class Alphaproteobacteria; order Rhizobiales; family Xanthobacteraceae; genus Bradyrhizobium. Next base: position 1,407 of record DAIMKE010001217.1, read on the forward strand.
TCCGGCCGCAGCGCAGGTTCCTGCTCTCGGAGCGGTTGCCGCTGCCTGAGCATCGGCGACCGAGAACAGCGCTATGCGGCTTCATCACTGAAAACAGGAGACGTCATGATCAACCGTCGTATGATTCTCGCCGTCGCAGCGGGGCTGGCATTTTCGGCATCCGCCGCGTCGGCCCAGGACTGGAAATCGAAATATCCCGAACTGGTGTTCGCCAAGGTTCCCGATGAGAACGCCTCGGGCACGACCGACCGCTGGACGCCGCTGACGGAATATCTTTCCCGCGAGCTCGGCACCAAAGTGACGCTGCGGATCGCCAACGACTATGCCGCGGTCATCGAAGGCCAGCGCGCCGGCAACATCCACATCGCGATGTACGGTCCAGCGTCCTATGCCCGCGCCTACATCATCGGCGCCAAGGTCGAGCCGTTCGCGATCGAGGTGAACGGCGACGGGACCAAGGGATATTACTCGGTTCTCTATGTGAAGAGCGATTCGAGCTACAAGGACATCAAGGATCTGAAGGGCAAGAACCTCTGCCTGGTCGATCCCAACTCGACGTCGGGCAATAACGTACCGCGTTTCGCGATGGACAAGATGGGCATCGACCCGGAGAAGTTCTTTTCCAAGGTGGTCTATTCGGGCAGCCACGAGAATGCGGTCATCGCACTTGGCCAGGGGACCTGCGACGCGGCGTTCAACTGGTGGAACGACGAGAATGAATCGAACCTGCTGCGAATGGAACGGAAGGGCATGGCGAAGGCCGCCGACTTCAAGATCATCATGAAGTCCGAGCAGATCGTGAATTCGCCGATGGCCTATCTCGGCTCCCTGCCCGCCGACCTCAAGGCGGCGATCAAGAAGGCTGTGCTCGAGGTCGCGGTCAAGGACAAGGCGGCGTTCGACAAGATCTATCAGGGCAAACAACTGCCGTTCGTCGAGGTCGACCACAAGGCCTACGAGGCCGTGATCGACCTGACCAAGTTCGTCGACAGCATCCGCAAGCAGAAGTCCTGAACCGGACTACGTAGCGAGACGATCAGGGCAGATCGCAAGATCTGCCCTTTCTCT
>DAIMKE010001218.1:0-2468 GCA_036721875.1 Bradyrhizobium sp.
AGCCGATTTGGTGGAACTCGACCTAGACGACCGCCCGGTCCGCGACACTGGCGCAAAACTCTATGCAGAGCGCGTGATCCACGGCGCCATATATCGGGCGCGGCCAGACGTGATGTCCGTTTGTCACCATCACGCTCCAGCGGTCGTCGCATTCTGCATAGCCGGCCTCGACATCGTGCCGGTCTGCCATCTTGGTGCGGTGATCGGACAGCGGGTGCCAGTCTGGGACAGCCGGGACGATTTCGGCGACACTGACTTGCTGGTGCGGACGGTCGACCAGGCCGAGTCGCTTGCGGCTGCGCTCGCCGACAACTGGGTGGTGACGATGCGTCGCCACGGTGCGACCGTAGTCGGCCGCTCGGTTCGTGAATTGACATTCCGAGCGGTCCACCTGCGGCTCAACGCCGAGCTTCAGTTTCGGGCGTCCACGATCGCGCCTTTGTCCCCTCTGACGAGCGGGGAGATCGAGCTCTCCAGTCGAGTTAACCTGTCAGAGGACGTCATTGGGCGAATCTGGGAGTACTGGTCGGCTGACATCTGACGTCGCTCCACGAACAACCAAGCAAAACACCGAGGGAGGAAGAAAATGCAGTTCATGAACAGACTGCGCGGGCGGTGCCTGTCGTTGGGCCTGGCCATCTGCGCCATGGGCGTGGGCACGCTGCGCGCCGAGGAGATCGTCGTCAGCAATTATGGTGTTTCCGCCAGCGGCATGCCGTTCGCGGTCGCTATGGAAAAGGGCTTCTTCGACGGCAATGTGACGGGGATCCTATCCTCTCAGGGAGGTGGCACGACCGTGCGCAACCTGCTGGCCGGCGACATCGCCTATGCCGAGGTAAGCCCGATCGCCGTAGCAACCGCGATCAGGCAAGGGGCTGCGCTTAAGATCATCAGCAACAACGTCCAGACCGTTTCCGAATTCGGCTGGATGGTGAAGAAGGACTCGCCGATCAAGTCGGTCGCCGATCTGAAGGGCCGCAAGCTGGGTTATTCCAGCCCGCGCTCGGTCAGCCAGGCCTTGGCCATGCTGATCGTCGAGAAGGCCGGGCTTAAGCCATCCGACGTGGAACTGGTCATGACCGGAGGGCTCGGCGAAGCCCTCGTTGCATTGGATCTGGGCGCAATTGACGTCGCGCCCGCGACCGAACCGCTGCTGTCCAAATATCGCGAGAAGTACCGGATCATCGCGACCGCGGACAAGCTGTTCCCTTCGATGAGCAACGTCGTCGGCGTGACGACGCAGGCCGCGGCTGGAAAGCGCGGAGACTTTTTGCGCGCGATTGTGGCCGGCCGGGCAAAGGCCGTCGCCTTCATGAACGAACACCCCGAGGAGGCCGCGGCGATCGTGGCGAAAGTCTACAAGCTGGAGCAGCCGATCGCCCTTCAGGCGGTCAGGCACCTGGTCGAGGCCAAGGACGGGCTTCCCTACTGGAGCACGGGCAAGTTCGATCTCGCTGGGCTCAAGGAGATGTGGCGAGCCCAGATCCTGGTCGGCGCCACCGATGGCGACATCGACTGGAGCAAGATGATCGACGAGAGCTTCCTTCCCGAAGGTGAGCGCGTCCTAAAATGAATGCCATGACGATTGCCGCGCCTGTCCACGTCGGGCTGCGAGGGGTAACACGCGTATTCGAAACCAACGCGAGGACCAAAGTCGAGGCCTTAGGGCCGGTCGACTTGGATCTCCGTAAGGGCGAATTCTTCGCTGTGGTTGGCCCCTCGGGCTGTGGCAAGTCGACCCTGTTCGACATCGTCGCCGGACTTTCCCCGGCGACGAAGGGCCAAGCCATCTTCGAAGGGAGCCGTCTCGATGGGCGGGCCGTTCCCGAAGGTGTTGGTGTGGTCTTCCAGGAGGATGCGTCGTTTGCTTGGCTGAACGTCGCGGACAACGTTGCCTTCGGCATCCGGCGGGCGGGCCTCGGCGAGGCAGAGATCAAACGCAGGGTTGACGACACGTTGACTCTTATGGGCCTACGCGATTTCGCGGCAGCCTATCCCGCGCAACTCTCCGGCGGCATGCGTCAGAGGGTCTGCATAGCGCGGACGCTCGTGCAGCGCCCCCGGCTCATCTTACTAGATGAGCCATTCGGGGCGCTCGACCAGCAGACGCGGCTCATCATGGGCGAGGAACTCCTTAAGCTCTGGCGGGAGACCGGCGCCACGGTGCTGCTCATCACCCACGCCCTTGACGAGGCCGCCATGCTCGCCGATCGCGTAGGCGTCATGTCCGCCCGCCCGGGCAGGATCATCGACGTCGTTGAGACGCCCTGGGGCCGCGACCGCGACAGTCGCGTGGTCTCCGATCCGCGCTTCGGCGAGATCACAGCGCGCCTCTGGATGCGATTGCGCGGAGAATCGATGGCAGCGCTCTCCCACAAGGCAGGCTGACATGAAGCCCGCGACAACCGTGCGGCTCGGATTGATTACCGCGATCGTCCTGGCTTTGGAGATCCTGACCCGTATTGGCG
>DAIMKE010001219.1:0-2467 GCA_036721875.1 Bradyrhizobium sp.
GCATCGATCTGACCGATCGCTGGAACGTGGTCGCGGGTGTCCGGTGGAGCGACTTTGATACCGAAAGCCGATTTTCCGCCAATGACCGTGTGTTCACGCCAGACGAGGTCAGCGGAACGCGATTCGACACCACCACCTTCCAGATCGGCACGACCTATCGTGTCGGCGGCGGGTTTTCGCTGTTCGGCGGCTACGCGACCGGCTTCGACATCGAAAACGTCTCCGCGACCCGCGACGCGGCCGGCAATCCGCTCGATCCCGAGGAGTCCGAGCAGGTCGAAGCGGGCATCCGCTATGCCGGTGCCGGCTTCTCCGCCAGCTTGAGCGCCTTCGATATCCGCCGCACCAACGTCGCGACGCCCGATCCGGTGAATGACGGCTTCTCGATCCAGACCGGCGAGGTTCGGGTGCGCGGCATCGAGCTGGAAGGCACGGTGGAGCCGGTCACGGGCCTCACCCTCCAGGGGGGCTATGCCTTTCTCGACAGTGAGGTGCTGGCCAGCAACAATGGCGATCAGGGCGATGATCTGGCCGATGTCGCTCGCCATCAGGCCAATTTCTTCTCGCGCTGGAAGACCCCGGTGAAGGGCCTGGAGCTGCGCGGGGGCGGGAACTATGTCGGCGCCGCGCCGCTTCTCCAACGGTCCGGGTCCCCATCTTTTCCGGCCTGCTGGCCAGTGAAGTGCGTCTTCCTGATTACGTCACGGTCGATCTCGGTGCGGCCTATAGCAGGGGCAAGACCCGCTTTGACATGTCGCTGACCAACCTGTTCGACGCGCGCTACTTCGCTCGAGAATTCAACGAATTTTCGGTGCTGCCGGGTGAGCCCTTTCAGGCGAGCCTGCGCGTCACTCAGGCATTTTGAGGAAAGGGGCGAGCATAGCCATGACCGATGTCCAGCGCCCCGCATTGCAGGGGCCGTCCAAGCTCTACCGCTTCGTCTGGCGCTGGCATTTCTATGCCGGGCTGTTCGCCGCGCCGATCCTGATCATGCTGGCGGTGACTGGCGGGCTATACCTGTTCGAGCGCGAGCTTGACGGCCTGTTGCATCCTCAGGCCGTGACTGCAGCTGGTACCGGCCCTGCCAAGCCACTGGCGGTGCAGCAGGCAGCGGTGCTGGCCGCCTATCCGAATGCGCGTATCGGCCGCTATGTCGAGCCGGTCGGCCCGAGCCGGGCCGCGGAATGGGGCATCACCACCGCGCGGGGCAAGAATCTTGCCGTATTTGTCGATCCGGCAAGTGCTGCGGTTACGGGAAGCGTGCCGGAGAGCGAACGACTGACCTCGATCCTCAGCAAACTCCACGGCGAACTGATGATCGGCTTTGTGGGCGACCTGATCGTCGAACTCGCTGCGTCGTGGGGCTTCATCCTGCTGGTTTCGGGACTTTTCCTGTGGTGGCCCAGGCGCACGCGAAGGGCGGGGGTGCTGATACCCGACCTGCAGCGACGCGGCCGCAGCCTGATGCGCGATCTTCATGCGGTGCCGGCATTCTGGGTCGCGCCGGTGATCGCGTTCCTGATCCTGACCGGGCTGCCCTGGTCGGGCTTTTGGGGGGACAATCTGGCCAGGCTGGGCACCGTCGAGGCGTTGGCTCCCGCGCTTGCACCGACACCCAATTTCTCCGCCGCGCCCGATGCGCCACCCCATCATCCGCCTGAACCCGCCGATGCGGGGTCGCACGAGGGACATCATCCCTTTGCAGATGAGCTGCCCTGGGCGGTTCGCCATGCTTCGGTGCCCCAGCCGGCATCCGGCGCATCGGTCGCGCCGGGCTTTGACGCCGATGCCCTGCGCACACTGGCCGCGATGCGCGGAATGGCGCAGCCGAGGCTGCGGATATTCTTTCCGCAGGGGCAAGGCGGGGTGTTCACCGCCAGCTTCATCCCCGATCAGGCCCAGCGCCAGCGAACCCTGTATGTCGATCCGGCCAGCGGCGCGGTCCTCGCCGACATTGGCTGGCCGCAGTACAGCCCGCTCGGCAAGGTGGTGGAGTTCGGGGTGATGGTCCATCTTGGCCGGCAGTTCGGGCGTGCCAATCAGGTGGTGCTGGCCGCGATCTGCGCCGGGTTCGTGGCCATCATCGCTTTTGGGTTGTGCGCATGGTGGATGCGGCGCCCGGCAGGGCAGATCGGAGCGCCATCGCTTCCGGAAGATTACCGCGCGACTGGGGTTGTGGTTGCAATCGCTGTGGTCCTTGGCCTGCTGTTTCCACTTGCCGGCCTGTCCATGCTGGCAATGGCGGCGGCCGATCAGGTGGTCGTTCGCCACAGGCGCGCGACTGCATCATAATGTGGAGCGCAATGAAGCGGGTATTTGATCACGGGCGGCCGGTAAGACGGAGTAAAATTCCCGCATTGTACGACAGGCGGAAACGATTGCGACGCTTCATCCGCGATCTCAAAGCGGCGGAACGACCCGAACTCCCCAACCACCTCGCCCCGCTGACGCGCTTACCCCTCAAAAA
>DAIMKE010001220.1:0-2464 GCA_036721875.1 Bradyrhizobium sp.
AGCATATACAGCGGCGAGCCGTGCATCCTCCGCGGGGACGTCGAAGCCATCGGAAGAGAAGCCAGTCTTTTCCGCATCCGGCGACAAGATCGCGCACGTGCGTCACGCCGAGCGCGAATTGAAGCTTACCCTCGACAAGAATGTCTCGGCGACATTCGCTGCATTTCTTGTCGACCAACTCCCGACGCTGTTCGACGCCTTTTCCAAAACGAGCGGCGGTCAGGAAGCTAGCGAGGCCTGAAGGCCTCGTCCCGTAAACACGAACCAGGAGCAGACAAGGCAAAAGAAAAAGGCCCCCGAAACGGAGTTCCGGAAGCCCTTCTCTTCAAGTTTGGCGACTGACAGAGAATCACTTTCGCGAATCGCAGTCAAGAGTTTCTACGCGATTTTATCGTCGTTTCGGCGAGCAGGTTTCCTTTGCCCAGCTGAGGCAAAGACATGCAGTCACACTCTCCAACGACGCCTTTTGGGCGGCGATCGTTGACGCTTGCCCATGTGGCAAGCCAAATGATCGCAACAGAACGCCCTCCCGAAAAGATCGTCCACAAATGGAAGATCTTCCACGCCATCTGCACGGCCCGGCCGCGCCTTGGCGTGTCGGAGCGGGCGCTGTCGGTGCTAAACGCGCTCCTGACCTTCCATCCTGAGACCGCGCTCACAGGAGAGGATGACCTGATCGTCTTCCCGTCAAACAATCAGCTCAGTCGCCGGGCGCACGGCATGCCGGCGTCGACGCTGCGGCGTCATCTCGCTGTCCTGGTCGACGCGGGACTGATCGTTCGGCGCGACAGCCCAAATGGCAAGCGTTATGCGCGGAAGGACGATGCCGGCGAAATCGAGCTCGCCTTCGGCTTCGATCTGTCGCCGCTCGTCGTGCGCTCGGAAGAGTTCGAGAGCCTGGCGGCCGACATCGAAGCCGAAGCCCGCGCGCTCAAGCTCGTGCGTGAGCGGATCACACTGTGCCGGCGCGACATCGCGAAGATGATTGCAACTGGCATCGAGGAAGGCGTTCCAACGCGAAGGGCAGGGCAGGGGCCTGCGGATTGGCAGGAGGTGCATGCCGCCTTCCGCGCAATGGTCGCTCAGATTCCGCGCACCGCGACGCGCCAGGAGCTCGAGCCGATCGCCGACGAGCTGTCGCAACTCGCTGACGACGTGCTCAATCTTTTGGAAGCGCACATCAAATCCAAGAATCCGAGCGCCAATGAGTCCCATTCTGAGCGCCACATACAGAATTCAAATACCGATGCCTTAATTGATCTTGAACCTAGCCTTCAAGAAGGCTGGACGGCGGGAGCTGAGCCTAAACCTCAACCATCGCGAGTCGCCGAGGGTTCGTATCCATTGGGAATGATCCTCGGTGCATGCCCGGACATCGTCGATTATGCGAAGGGTGGGATTTCGAACTGGCGCGATTTCCTCGCCACCGCGGCCGTTGTTCGATCAATGCTGGGGATCAGCCCGAGCGCCTGGGAGGAGGCGCAAACCGTCCTGGGTGAAATGCAAGCGGCGGTCGTCGTCGCCTGCATCCTGCAGCGTGGCACCACGATCAGATCAGCTGGCGGCTACTTGCGCGGGCTGACGCGGAAAGCGGAGGTCGGAGAGTTTTCTCTTGGTCCGATCCTGATGTCGCAGATCAACTCCCAGCGCCACGAAAAGCGACGAGCGTGAGCCATGGGTGGACCTGGCTGGATGGGCTTCCGGCCGCGCAGCGATGTCGTTCGGCCCGAGAGGCGATGTTGCCTTATCCGCTGAAGAGTGCGTCCATCGATTGCACGTTTCAGCGCGCCAGCGTCAATCTGCGATCAACATCCCGACGCCGGGACCGACGCTGTTGATGCCGATCGTGCGCTTCGCTCGGGCGCTGCGGTGTCAGCGGCCAGGTCTTTCGGCATGGCTCCTGCGCGCCGCTGGACGAGGCCGGATCCGCCCGAGGGCTGCTGACCGTCGGGCGCCTCGACCTATGGCCGAACGAGTGCGACAGCAGTGTGGGGTCTGCTCCCCGGGCGTAGCGTGATCGCCACATTCGATGGCACGGCGCTTCGAGTCCGTTTTGGTCAGTTTGAGTCACGCACTCCGTCCGCAGGTGCGAACCGGGCGCGCTCACCCTCGCGGCGCAAGCCCCGGAGCCATCGTCCGCGATGCTCCGGCCGGATCGTGGACGCTGTTGCCCTCATCGAAGATCGCAGCATCGATGCAGCAGACGCGGAATGTCCAGGCATGCCAAGTTCGTCGGCAGGTGTTTGTCGACCTTGCGGCGGCGGCGAACTTCGACTCGCATCTGCTGCTCCCCGGACCCTTTGCGACGGGATATGCGGTCTTCAGCCGGCCTGGTCAGGACAAGCGGATCTTGTCGCCCGTGCTCTTGACCGCATGATGTGATGTTGCCGAGGGGCCTGTCTTCATTCCAACAGTTTTCACGACGGGCAGCCCATCTGCGTCCTCGATTACGGCTGGTCTGACC
>DAIMKE010001221.1:0-2458 GCA_036721875.1 Bradyrhizobium sp.
GTGTTTTCAGGCCACGGCTGTCCAAGGCATGAGCTCGCCCACGGCGTTTGCGGGATGACCGTTGGCCAGCCTGGCCAGTGTATCTGTCAGCCAGATGTGCGGGTTGGTGCCGGATAGCTTGCAGTTCTCGATGAGCGTGGCGATCACCGCCCAGTTGTCGCCGCCTTCGTCGGAACCGGCGAACAGGGCATTCTTGCGGTTCAGCGCGAGGGGCCGGATTGAGCGTTCGACGGTGTTGCTGTCGAGGTCGACGCGGCCATCGTCGAGGAAGCATGACAGGCCATCCCAGCGGGTGAGCGCATAGCGGATTGCTTCGCCGAGCTTGCTCTTGGCGCTGACCTGGCGGTTCCGGGCATCGAGATATTGGCGAAGATCGTCGACGATGATGCGGCTGCGGTCGTGGCGTGCAGCACGGCGTTGCTCCGCGGATAATCCTCGCACCTCATCCTCAATGGCATAGAGCAAGGCGACGCGACGCAGCACTTCGGTAGCGACCGGCGATGTATCGGCCAGTTCATAGAACTTGCGGCGCACGTGCGCCCAGCAGAAGGCGAGGCTGATCTGCTGGCGGCGCCTGGCGAGCGCGGCATAGCCGCCATAGCCATCGACCTGCAGGATGCCGGCAAAGTCGCCGAGATGCGCTTCTGCTCGTTCGCCCTTGCGGTCGGCGGCGTAGACATAGGCGACCATGGGCGGATCATCGCCGCCCCATGGCCGATCGTCGCGCGCATAGGCCCATAACTGCCCGGTCTTGGTTCGCCCGCGCCCCGGATCGAGCACCGGCGCCGTCGTCTCATCGGCGAACAGCCGCTGCGATCGTCGCAATCGCTCGAGAACATGATCGCGCAGTGGCCGCAGATACCAGGCTGCCCGCCCAACCCAGTCGGCCAGGGTGGATCGATCAAGCTGGACACCCTGCCGGGCGTAGATCTGCGCCTGGCGGTAGAGCGGCAGGTGATCGGCATACTTGGCGACCAGCACCTGCGCGATCAGCGCTTCGGTCGGAATGCCGCCCTCGACGATCCGTGCCGGTGCTGGAGCCTGCACGACCGCGCTCTCGCAGGAACGGCAACCGTAGCGCGGCCGGCGGGTGACAAGAACGCGGAAGGTCGTGGGTACGACATCGAGCCGCTCAGCCACGTCCTCGCCGATCTGGTGGAGTGCGCCGCCACAGCATGGGCAAGCCTTGTCGTCGATATCGACAACCTGCTCGATCCGCTCGAGATGGGCCGGCAGCGAGCCCCGGTTGGCCTTGCGCAGACGCTCGGCCGGTGCCCGGCTTGCATTATCCCTGGCATGTTCTGCCTCGGCCAAGGCCGTCTCGACTTCTTCCAGGGCCAGCTCAAACTGATCGGGATCGATCTGCTCCGACCGGCGCCCGAAACGATGACGCTGCAAGGCGTCGATGATCGCCTTCAGGCGTTCAATCTCAGCCTTGAAAACCTTCAGCGCGTCGATCTCGCGGGCCTGTTCGAGGACGAGCGCACGGAGCGCTTGAACGTCATCGGGAAGGTCCGCTTCCATAAGCATGAAGGCAGTGAATCAGCACATGAAAGCCCCGTCAACCGGCAATCTGCGGGGCAATCGGGCGTCGTCCACCATGCACTCGGCGCCAATCCAGACCCTCGAGCAATGCACCGAGTTGCGCTGACGTCAGACGCATCACGCCGTCCTGAATACCCGGCCACTTGAAGCCTCCGGACTCCAGCTTCTTGGCCATCAGGCACAGTCCAGTGCCGTCCCACCAGACGAGCTTGATCCGGTCGGCGCGCTTGGCCCGGAAGACGTAGATCACGCCTGAATAGGGATCGCCACCGTACTCGGTGCCGACCAGCGCCGCCAAGGCGTCAGGCCCCTTGCGGAAATCCACCGGGCGTGTCGCGACCATCACACGCGCGCCAGCGCCCAAGGAACCAATGGGTCCGATCATCGAGTTGCCCTGAGGGCTTCGATCACTGCGGAAATCACGCCAGCATCGGCACCGCGGCCGATCTTCACCGCCACCCCGTCAATCTCCAGTTCGACGGCTGCAGCGGCGGTGCGACGTCGACGGCGGAGACGCCGCGTGGGAGCAGGATCTGGCACCGCGCTAGGCTCGATTACGGCAGGCACGAACGCGACCGCTTCCGGCTCTGACAAAGGCAGGACCACACCTTCGGCCTCAAGCCGCTTCCGCAAATCCCGCCGCCATGCGTAAACCTGCGAAGGATCGAGCCCATGCCGGCGCGCTACAGCACTCACACCCTCCCGGCCCGAATAGCACTCCGCCACAATCGAGGCCTTCACTTCGGGAGGCCAATCCCGCCGCTTGCCCGCGCCCGTAAACACCTCGAAACGCTGCGCGCCCTTGCTCACAGGATCATCACCCGAGATTATCATAGTAGCAGCCCACCCCCGCCCAATCAGGGCGCGGAAACTCGGCGCTACGCTTCAACCGCGCAAGGTGGGCACGGAACAG
>DAIMKE010001222.1:0-2454 GCA_036721875.1 Bradyrhizobium sp.
ATGCTGCCGACCGCGCCCTTGCTCTCGACAATGATGTATTCGAACGTCGACATGATGTACCCCGCCTGGCCGATTTGACGGGCAATTTGCCCGCTGGCGGGATCGGCTTCAAGGGGGGCGAAGCGGCGCCGGACGCAGCGTTGCGGCGCCCGATGCGGTAGCTAGGCCATGAACATGCGCGCTGCCGACGCCATCGTCAGCAGGGTGCCGAAGGCGATGAAGATCTTTCCGATCAGCGAGGTCTTGTCCAGGCTGTCACTGCCCGAGGCCTGGGCGGAGTTGTCCTGCTGCGCGGGTTTTTCCTGTGCCATCGCCACCGTCTGCGGGGTAGCCGTCTGCGAGGCCACCGTCTGGGAGGTCGCCGCCTGAGAGGATTGGCTCTCCTGTAGGACCTTATCGACGGCGTTGAGCTGTTCCGGGGGGGCCACGGCTGCACCCTCGGCCGGGGCCGGCCCGTCGGCCTGGTTGTCTGCCGCCGCCAGCAGGATCGTGTTGGCCTTCGTCGACATCGCCTTGGCGCTGTCGCCGATGCCGCCCTGGGCCGCGTCGGCCGAATTCATCTGCGCGTAGGCGTTGGCGGCCGATTCCGACATCGCCGGCCGGGCATGCGGACTTGCACCAGCCTTTTCCGCTGCCTTATCGGTCTCGGCGGGTTTGGCGGCCGTCCGCGAGTATTTGCGATGGGCGTGGCGCTTCTTCTTCAGGTATCGAGAACTGGATTTGGTGGACTTTTCCGCAGTCGCGCTCTCCGGCTTCGAGGTGGCGGCGCTTTCGCTGCCTGCTGCCTTTGCCGGCGAGGGGCCAGCGATTGGTAGAAAGAGCCCTGTCGCTAACATCAGGGCCCCGGCCGCGCTGGCTTTGACCTTCATGTGGAATCTCCGCATTTGCCGCCGCCCAAGCGGGAGAAGAAACCGCGTCGCGTGTCCTCAGCGCGGCAGAAAGAGGGAATCTTCGGGTAACACCGGGCAAAAACGGGGCAATTCGGCTATCTGAAGCGACTGCGTCCAGCATTTTTCATGATGCAGAGTCTCGCGAGCCGGCGCGGTGGATGCCAGCCACGCCAATCGATGCTATGAGCCTGCCCGTTTGGGCACGGCCGTCCCGATTCCCGGCGGTGCCCTCGCATCGTGCGTCTATCACGACTTCGTGATATTCGCATCTCGATGTAACAAATTGATGAATCGACCGAATTGCAGGGTAGGAGCGCGGGTGCGCGAGCGGGATGACGAATGGACCGGCCTGATGCGGTCGGCCATTGCAGGCGACAGTGCGGCGTATCATCGCCTGCTCAAGGCCGTCACGCCGGTGCTCCGGGCAGCGGCGCGCCGCGGTCTGGCGCGCTCAGGGCAACCGGTCGATCAAGCCGAGGACATCGTGCAGGACATTTTGCTGGCGGTCCATTTGAAGCGGCATACCTGGGACGTCAGCGCCCCGTTCGCCCCGTGGCTGTTTGCGATCGCCCGCAACAAGCTGATCGACGCGCTGCGCCGCCGTGGCCGGCGGATCTTCGTCGATATCGACGATTTCGCCGAGACGCTTCCGGGCGAAGCGCCCGCCGAGACGGCGTCGGCGAGCGAGGTCGCCACGCAGCTTCAGACGCTGCCGGCCAGACAGCGCGACGTGCTGCAGTCGATTGCGGTAGACAGCGCCTCGATCAAGGATACGGCGGCAAAGTTTTCGATGAGCGAAGGCGCGGTGCGGGTGGCGCTGCATCGCGGGCTGAGCAGCCTGACGGCGAAGTTACGGGAACGGTGAGAATGGATACCGATCACCTCATTCGAACGCTGGCGGCCGACAATGCCTACCGTGCGCGGCCGGTCGGATTCGCGCTGATGCTGGCGCTGCTGGCGGCTGCGCCGGTCTCGCTCTTGATGTTCTTTACCGAACTCGGCGTCAGGCCAGACGTGATGGTTGCGATTCGCAATCCGTTCTTCGATCTGAAATTCGCAGTGACGCTGGCACTGGCGATTTCGGCGATCGCCGTCAGCCTGCATCTGTCGCGGCCCGAAGCCTCGCTTCGCGGTTTTGGCTGGCTGCTGCTGGCGCCGGTCGGAATTTTGACAGCGGGGATCGGCGGCGAGATGATGATGCCGCAGCGGTTGCCGATGATGACCCGGCTGATCGGCAAGAATTCCTGGATTTGCATGACGGCGATCCCGGTGCTGTCACTACCGATACTGGCGGGCGCGCTGATGGGATTGCGTCACGGCGCTCCGTCGCGGCCGGCGGTCGCGGGCGCCGTTGCCGGCTTGTTGTCGGCAGGGTTGGCGGCGACGCTCTACGCATCGCATTGCACGGATGACTCGCCGCTGTTCGTGGCGATCTGGTACACGCTGGCGACAGCGCTGGTTGCGGCCGTCGGTGCGCTGGCCGGATCGAAACTGCTGAAATACTAGAGCTTCGGTTCTGATTGAATCAGAACCGAAGCTCTAGATTCTTGTTTTGACGCGTTTT
>DAIMKE010001223.1:0-2453 GCA_036721875.1 Bradyrhizobium sp.
CCCTGAACTGCCGATGAATCACAGGTACACGTGCCCACAGCGGGCGCGGCACCAGATTATTCCGTCAGGTCAGGAAATGGGAGGGCGGTAGTGCCGAGGGGGCGCGTTATCGGCGATGCTCCGATAATTCTCTGAAGCATATGTAGACGTCGGCGCCGTAGGTTTGACGATGTCGACAATAGTAGCGGGCAACGCACTCAGGCATACTGCGCCGCAGCATTGGGCTCCCGAGGTCTTATGCGGCCCGTTAGTGGGAGCCGGCGCTTTGTCGGCGACATACGCTGCATCTTCATGGTCACCGAATTGGGCGGAATGCACATCACCGGTTGGATGTTCGTGCACATGACCGCTTTGGTGGACGTGTTGCGCCGAACCTTCGCTAAGCCCATGAACGTGCACAAGGCCCAGACCATGGGCTTCACTAGTAAGACAAGCTGCCGCCCGCAGCCCGTCCGAAAGCGCGAAGGAGATGCCCGGCGCAAGCACGCAAAGCGCGTAGACCAGGGCGAGCAACCACCCTGCCTTCAATCGCTTCGCTCTCGTCAAAGGCAAAAACATTCAGTTCTTTGTCTCAATATCTCGCAAATCAGAACACGCGGCGCGGAGAGCCTACGCGGAAACGCTTTCGTCGCCAAGTGCAACCTTTCCCTCTGGAAAACTTTCCGGGGGGTAGCTCAAACTGGCTGCGGAGCCGACGACCGCCATCAGTCCCCCTAACTTTTTCCACTGCTCCCATTCGACGCCGGCTGCCGGCTGGCGGCAAGATTTTCTGGACCGCTCGCCGGTTTATGAACAGACGATGAATTGATCTGCAATGCATTCAGCCTCACGCTGCGACGATTAGACATGATGCAAAGGCGCGGCCTGACACAAACATAACTAGATCTACCGTTCTGGCGTGGCAGCTCTGAAGCGCCAAGCGGTTCGACATAACGGGCTCCGAGTGGAGTCTTCGCCCCAAGAGGAGGGAAAAATGCGTCGTCTAATTTTAGCAGCCACTGTGGCGGCACTCGCCGGCGCGGGATCGCTCGTCAGCACGCGTGCAGACGCGATGCCGGCAAATGGGGGACTGGGCGCTTCTGTTGCACATGAGCTGACCGAACAGGTGCATCTGGTATGTGAGCGACGATGGGACGGGTATCGCTGGGTCCGGGCCTGCTATGAAACGGGCCCCGGCTACTATTACGGTGGCGGACCGAGCATTTACTTCGGTTTTGGGGGCGGAGTATTCCACCATCATCATCACGGCCATCACGGCGGCCATCATGGGGGCCACCACGGCCACCACTAATGCCCTCGACGAATGATTCCATCGGCCGAAGCTGCGTGCCGCGGGAAGGCGCGCAAACCATTTGGGTGGAATTAGTTTACGCGGCGGATCACGCCCGCGCTGGCAGTTCCGCCGCGGCGATGAGTAGATGAACATAAGCATAGGAACCGCCTGGCTTCCGTCCTTGGCGGCCCGAAGCAGTGCTATTAGGCGTCCGTCAAAACCAATCGTTCCATCTGAAGCTTGAATCGCAGCCAGCCCGGACCCTATTGCGCCGCCACGTTCCCGAACTTGTCGAAGTTGTTCTTCGCATTATACCCGGATTCGCTTAGATTTCGGAGATACAGCGCGCGGTCGCTGCTACTCACACCGTCCGGCGAGACGATCGGCGGAGACGCGCGCACACCGGCAAATGCGTTCATCGGTTGGCGTTGCGTCCGCTGTGCGGCCAAAGCGATAGAAGTGGAGAGGGTGAGGATAGCAAGACTAACAAGAATGCTTTTGGCCATAGTCAGCTCCTGTGACGTACTGCCCCACGGATTAATTCGGAAAACAACGGTGACTGGTTACAGGCTCACGCGGATGTGAAACGGTAATGCCTGGCGACCAACGCAGCAATCTCGGGCCAAATGCCGCTCCTGCCACCGTGCAAAGCACGATCGTCCCGCCGTACCAGATGGCGACAAACGGCAACGAATCATCGGTGCAATGAAGCGAATAGGCCATGGCGCTGATTCCGCCCGAAGCGAGACCGGTAAAAGCACCTGTTCGGACAAGGTTGGTCGGCGCTGCCGTTCGCACTGCCGCGATGACAAAAGCGAAAGGTACGATCGCGATGACCGGAATCGAGATAATGCACTCGATCCATTCGTCACCATGACCTTCTTGTCTCAGCGCGTACTTGGCGCCAGCCCGAGGCTGATTGCAGCAAGCAACAAGATGCCTGCAAATGGGATGATGACCCACCCCGAAGAGGTCTTACGTTATCTACCTTCGCGGTCGCCGAAGCAAACTGACTTGGATTCGGCGATTTCGTCTGGCGACGGACTCTGTCCTGTTATCCTGGCCTTCACATACGCGAAAGCATAGGTGACGATGGAAGCCGGGTCTGCCCAATAGTCCGCCTTCTCGACTTCAATTGAGAGAATTGCAAGTTCTGGGTCGTCAGGCCCCTTTGGAAACC
>DAIMKE010001224.1:0-2450 GCA_036721875.1 Bradyrhizobium sp.
GACCAATATAGGGGCTGCATCGCGCCGGGGAAAGAGCCGATGGTCGTGGTGCCGGCTTAATTTCCGGGTGGCGGGAGGTGGCGCAGGATCCGGCCGTCATGGGCGTGGATGTCGACGGCGACCTCGTTGCCGCTGCGGTCGCGGCCCGCGACCTCCCAGCGCTCGTCGACCAGCACGAGATCCTCGATGTGATCCACGCCCGAGCGCCAGGCGATGCGCCGGGCCGCGTCTTCCGAGACGCGGTAGGCCGGATCGTGGAGGGATGCGACCTGTGTCGCGGCCGTGCCGGGCCGGCCCGCATCGGCGGGCGTGCAGGTCACCACCGCGGCAACGGCCCACGCCGCCGCCGCGACAGCACCTAGTCCCATCAGCTTGATCATGAATCGTCAGTCCTCTCGATCTCGGATCGGCATATGGGAAAGGCCGGCGGGAATGTCCCGCCGGCCTCCGGTCAATTCACCTCGCGATCGCGTGAGGTCGGCCGTCAGGGTCGGACGCCCGCCGCCGCTGGCCGGTCCCGTTCCATCTTGATGACGGTGCCGTCCGTTGCCCGCAGGTCGATCTCGATTTCGGCGCCGGCGGCGTCGCGACCCTCGATCTCCCATTTGCCGTCGTCGAGGCTGATCTCCTCGATCCGCACCATGCCGTTCTCATTGGCAATGCGGCGGGCCTCGTCCATCGAAATGGCCGGGGCGCCTGCGCCGGCAGGCGTGTTCGGCGCCTGCACCTGCGCCAGAGCGGGGAGGGGCAGGGCCAGTGCCGCGGCCAGCAGGGTCGCGCGGGTCCGGTCGCGCAGGGTCATGGTCTCGTCTCCTGTTCGGTTTCGGTCAGGGGTCCGGGAGGCAACCCGGCGCGCCCGCTCACGGTTCCTGACAGAAACCGGGGGACGAGCGGCGGCGCGGGCGCGCGGGCCCGGCGGTCAGCCGCTATGGTGGCGCGCTTCGACAAGAGATTCGCGCATGCGCCAGTATCACGACCTGCTCCGACGCGTCCTGGACGAGGGCGTCCGCAAGGACGACCGCACCGGCACCGGCACGATCGCCGTGTTCGGCCACCAGATGCGTTTCGATCTCGGCGAGGGCTTCCCGCTCGTCACCACCAAGAAGCTCCATCTCAAGTCGATCATCCACGAGCTGATCTGGTTCCTGCGCGGCGACACCAATGTGCGCTATCTGCAGGACAACGGCGTCACGATCTGGGACGAGTGGGCCGACGAGCAGGGCGATCTCGGCCCGGTCTATGGCCTTACTGTAAGGGGCTCCTAATATATAGGATCGGGACGGGCCCTAGGTAAATGGGCGCCCCGTTTCCCGGCACGTCTGCTAGCTCGGTTCGACGGCCTGCTACGACCAGCAAGAAGCCCCGGCGCAGTTGGTCAGGATTGCGAAGCCGGGGATTCTTGCGGATTGGGTAGGCGTTGCCGTTTTCGTCGGCCTTGCTGTAATGCAGTCAGCAGGTGCCAGCGTCGCAAGGAGCCGACGCTTCTTTTTTATCACGTCATTCCCCGCCCCGCCCTCTATGCAAACGGGATCGTCGACGGTGGCGTTTACGGATTGTCAGACGCTTCCAGCAGTTCAGCGATCTTCACGCACAGGGCCGTAGCCGCACGATCGAGCGTCGTTAAGGTCGGATTGCGGATGCCCCGCTCAAGTCCGCTCACATAGGTCTGCTCTACTCCCATGCGCACGGCAACCTGGTCCTGAGACAGCCCGGCGGCGATGCGGAATTTGCGCATGTTTTTTCCAACGATTTGCCGAACGTCCATGCAGGGAACGAAACGGAATACCGCTTTTCATTTCTAGGTATTATAGTATCTAAATAGCGACTCGCTTTCTGCCTTTCCGGGACTCCAGCGATGCAGAAACGAAAATCTGTGATTTTCGACGATGTTCCGCGAAAGCGCGGGTTAGGAGATGCCCAAACGGCGCTGTTTAAGAATCCCAATCGTGCTCCCAGCTGCAGCATTCCTGGATGTGAGGTAAAGTGCCCAAGATCCGCGCCGTTTGCTTTGACTGCTTTGGTACGACTGTCGATCTAACCGAAAGGAGAAAGCCTTATCGCCGATTCATTGAAGGTGGCTACGATTCCCTGTCTAAAGCGATGCTAACAAACCCGTTTAGCATCAGAGAACTGGCTCACAAGACGCTCGACAAACCAACAGAGGCCATGATCGTTGATTGGGAAACCGATCTCGAAGCAGAGCTCGCTACAATACAGCTTCGACCGGGAATTCCGGCAATGTGGAACGCAATCAAGCGAGCAGGGCTCAAGATCGCAATATGTTCAAATTTGCCTTTTCCATATGCTCAGTCGGTACTCGAGGTACTTCCCGATCAATTTGATGCGTGGGTTCTTTCGCATCGATACGGGGTTATGAAACCGCACAAGAAGATTTATCGGATCGTGGCATCGCAGCTCCATCTGCCGGTCTCTCAAGTACTGTTCGGGCG